>JBJEKV010000103.1:0-3536 GCA_051878815.1 Anaerotardibacter sp.
GGCAGGTTCGCCCTGGCTTCTTGACGCTCTCGCAGGTGGTGCGCTTACCCCATAATATTTTTCTGAAAGGGGTGGCGGGTTTCTTTGAGGATCAACGGGCTGGATTCGAACTACAAGCCAAATATGTGCTTCCTGATGAACATTTCTGGCTTACTGCTCGTTTAGGTTATACGCGCAAGGGTTATTGGGACCATTGGTCTTACTATCATGGCGTGAAGTGGACGACCAATGGGCATGTGGGTGTTCATTATTATTGGCCGCAGTTCAACACCCAGTTCTCACTGAAAGGTGAACGTTATTTGAGGGATGATTACGGTATGGGCTTTGAGATGTATCGCCATTTCCGCCATGCGTCTATCGGATTCTATGCCATGAAGGTGTTTGGAAAGGATGATGCAGCCAATAATGGCTTCAATGGCGGTTTTACATTTCAGATAGCGATACCACCTTATAAGTATAAACGAAAAGGTTATATTCCGAGAGTGGTTGGTGGTGAGTTTGGTATCCGTTACAATGCTGGCAATGAAAAGCAGTATGGTGATTGGTATCGTACATCTCCAGATGACAACTACTTGAAGGAAAATAGTTTTAATCCATATTTTATTAAATCGGAATTGTTAAATTATTAATTATTTTAATTTGAGATGAAAATGAAAAGTGTTTTCTTTGGTTACAGTGCCAAGGTGGCATTGGCCTTGTTAGCAGTAGGTGCAATGACTAGCTGCTATGAGAAAGAAGAAGTGGACAAAACTCCAGAAGTAACTCCTCCTGCTGCAAAGTACTACATCCAGGGTAATGTTTCTGCAGCAAAGACTGGTGCTGCTTTGCAAGCTGCGGTTGCTGTCAATGGCGCTGCACAGAGTGTGAATACAGATGGTTACTATATCACTGGCGATTTGACTAAGGCCGGTGAATATAAAGTAACGGCTGTTATGAAGGATTATCTGGATGCAGTCAAGACAGTAACCCTCCCCGAGACGGCTGCTGGTGGCGTATGTATTGCAAGTGCTGATTTTGCTTTGAACGGTGCTGATGCTGCTACTGAAAAGTCTGAGTTGAATGTTCCGGCAACTCAGGAGCAGGCAGAGGCTGCCATGAAGGTAGCAGAGGGTGATATCGTGGCTGCTTTCACTGCACTTGGCGTTTCTGCAGATGATGTAGAGATTGAAATTGAGAATGGCGGTGCTAAGGTTACAGTTCCTGTGTCCGTTGAGTCTGCTGTTGGTGAGGCCGTTTCTATTACAGTTCCTTATTTTTAGGGATTCAGTTCTACGGTTGCTCCTGAGGATGATAATCTTTTCACGAAGGCTGTTACTGATGGTCAGATTTGGTTGGCTTCTGCCGAAGCAGAACTGAACATGAAGTATGGTATGTCAAACGTGGGTCAGCCCGTTAAGTTCGATGGCGTTGCCGGCAAGTCAATCAATGGCTATAAGACTACTATCCTTTATACCATTAAGAGTCTGCAATTCTCTGGCCATCTGGGTCAGGTACTTTATCAGTCTTCTTGGCAGGTTGAGCCTAGCTATGAGTCTCACGATTCTCATGATTCTCACGACAGCCACGACGTTCACGGCAGTTCTAACCCCGCTGCAGGTGGTGGTTCTGGTAAATAATCAGAGATAGAAATCACATAGGATTCAACTGAACATAAAGTATAGACGATTAATCAAACAGTAAAAATACAATGATCAAGAAGATACTGCTCATCGGATTGTTTGTTTGCTGTCCGTTTATGCTTTCTGCTCAGTTGACCTACGGTGTCACCGGTCTGCTGCACATGCCTTCTGGAGAAATGCAGAAGGATAAGACAGTTATGATTGGTGGTAACTTTTTGAATAAGGAGATTACTCCTCTTGGATGGTACTACCATACGTACAATTACTTCCTCAATGTCACCATCTTCCCCTGGCTGGAGGTGGCCTATACGGCGACCATGTTTCAGTCACAACATATCGGGATTGATTGGAAAGTGGGCAAAGGTAAATTTACGAACCAAGACCGTTACTTCTCGTTCCGTCTTCGAGCGTTGGAGGAGGGACAGTTTTGGAAGTACATGCCTGCGGTAGTTGTCGGAACCTCAGACCCCTATACGGAGTCGGGCGATGGTACGGTAGCTTCTACGGATGGAAACGGTTACTTCTGTCGCTTTTATATGGCAGCGACAAAGCATATTCCCATCGGAAGGGAGGAAATCGGGGTTCACCTCGCTTACCTCTGGAACAACCGTAATGACTATCCGCTCAATGGATTTGCGCTGGGTGTGTCTTACAACCCCTCGTTTCATCCGCAGTTGCGATTGATTGCCGAGTATGACAATAAAGATTTTGCTATGGGTGCCACCTATTTGCTTTTCAACCATTTGCACGCGCAGGTAGAAATGCAAAAAATGAAATACTTTACCGGCGGTTTGACTTACAAGATTTATCTAAGGTAAGACGAGTGGTCGGGAAGCAAATAAAACAAAAAGTGTAGAAATATTAAATTCAAAAAACAATGAAAAGTAAATTAGTTATATTATCTTTGATGTTGGCTGGGGCTGCAAGCACCCTCTCTGCACAGACCAAAGAGAAGTATGTCAGCGAGAGCTGGAAAGACAACTTCTTCGTTAGTGTAGGCGTAGGTGGTCAGGTTTGCGTTAACCCCGACAACAGCGACTACGGTTTGGGTCACGCTATTACACCCAATCTGGCTATCTCTTTTGGTAAGTTGTTTACTCCCACTTGGGGCGTTCGAGCACAGGTTGCTGGTTTCTGGTCAACGCTGTACTCTGAATACGCTAGTCCTGTAGCTGGTCAGTATGAGGAAATCAAGAACAAGAAGTTCGGTACCCTGCGTTTCGACGCTATGTACAACGTTTCTAATGCAATCTGGGGCTACAATCCTGATCGTCTGTTCAACTTGTCAGTATTTGCTGGTCCTGGTTTGACCTTCGCTAAGACTTACGGCAAGCAGGAAGACCTGAATGCTTTGGTTAACGGTTCTGTAGGTTTGCAGGGTGCATTCAATGTTCATAAGAACTGGGATATCAATATCGAGGCTCGTGGTGAGGTTTCTCCCTCTATCTTCGGTGCCAAGAGTAGCGCTCACACTGACGGTGCTGTATCTCTGCTGGCTGGTGCTACTTACTACTTCGGTGGTAAGAAGTTCGTGCCTTATATCAGCAAGGTGGATCAGAGTGCCATCAACGATGAACTCAACCGCTATCGTTCTGAACTGGCACAGGCTCAGACCGACCTGACCAATGCTAAGAACGCTGCAGCTGCTGCACGTCCTGTTGAGTCTAAGGAAGTGGTTAAGGAAGTTGAGACAGCTGGTATCCGTGCTATCTTCTTCAATCTGGGTAGTGCTAAGCTTGATGACTATGGCAAGGTTAACATCCAGTTGGCCGCTAAGTCACTCAAGGCTAACCCCGACAAGAAGTATAAGATTGCTGGTTACTGCGATAAGGCCACAGGTAGTGCTGCATTCAACCAGAAGCTCTCTGAAAAGCGTGCTCAGGTTGTTTACGATGCTCTTGTTGCTGAAGGCGTTGA
>JBJEKV010000104.1:0-3532 GCA_051878815.1 Anaerotardibacter sp.
TGTGGTGATCCTCACCGACCTGATGGAGCGCCAGGTGGCCATCGAGGGCACCCTTCACACTCAACCAAATCCCCTTCTTGAATCTCGGGATTGTCGGAGCGCAGGGTAAAAATATCATGCTTGATACATGGATCTTCAGGGATTACCACCCCAAATGGCTCAGCAATTTCATAGCGGCCAATAATACTATTCGAAGCGCGAAGAAGTACTTTTGTTACGCGCGCATTAGGCTTTATGGACTGAGAAGCCTTTTTGTTGAAATCTTTTCTTGCAAGAGCTTTTTTATCGCGCGGTGTCAAAGGAGCAATTTCCACTAAGTCACCGGGAAATGCCGTACCAACCTGTCTTGAAGGGATAAAGAACTCACCTTCGGCAGTTTTAACGAAACCGTATCCACGCGGCGTAAGCTCAAGAACACCCTGAGGATGCGCTTTTGGCCTACGGCGTGCTTTCGAACCACGACGAGCCATTAATAATCCCTACTATCTTCCACTCTCTGCAGAAGCGAATTCTAAGGCAATATCCTTCTGACGCTCAGCACTTGAAACGGTGTAATCTGGACGCACACCATTGCCGTCAATTTGTCTGCCTGAAGAGGTGTAATATGTAGCGGCAGTATAACGAATAGCACCTCCGAAGCTCAGAGGCTGCATAACTTGCACAGTACCCTTACCAAGCGTAGTTGTTCCTACCAACTGAGCACGATTGCTTTCTTGCAAAGCAGATGCCAAAACTTCACCCGGACCACCCATGGTTTCATTAATGAGGACAACGAGAGGAATATCAGTAATGGCATTTCCAAGAGCAGTTCTTGTTGAGGTAGAGTTATTGCTCTTAATCTGCACCAAAGAGCCGCTTGGAACATACGCTGAGGCAATATCGAGTGCCTGGGTTAAATAGCCACCAGAAACGCCGCGCAAGTCAAGAAGAATAGATTGTGCTCCCTGATTGATAAGACTTTCGGTTGCCTGGCGCACAAGCTCGCCCGAATCAGAAGAGATCTGTTTGATGTCAATATAGCCAACTGAATCAACTAGCTCAGTCGTTACGTTCTGTTCAGAAATGCTCTTATACACAAGATTAGTGTCATATTCCCTTCCGCCCTCAGCATCAAGGTTCTCAGGATGACACCACGTAACATGAACAGGCTTACCTTCTTCTCTCTCAAGTGCACTAACAACGTCACTCGTAGTCCAAGAAGATTTCTTTTCACCATCTATAGCAACGATATAGTCTCCGACTAACACACCAGAAGCCTCAGCCTCTGAGTTTTCGAAAACATCAGTTGCATAGCAGCGGCCATTATACTCGGAGAAAAGGACGCCTATCCCCGCATCAGGATCAGTGGTCTGCGAAAGATAGCGCTGATATTCAAGTTCACTGTAGTACTTCAAGTACGGATCATTAGTTGAAGCAACAAGATCCTGAATTACCAGGTCTGTTGCGGCATCTAAATCATAGGAGGTAACACTCTCTTCTCTAAGCAGGGTCTCAACTTCAGAAACACGAGATGCTACCGAGTCCGATGTTTTTGTTGTCGAATCAGCTGTTGCAGAAAGAGAGTCATTTGAAGTAAGGGAAGGAAATCCCAAAGCAGTCATAAAGTCGTTGTTTCCGCGCAAAATAAAGCCTGCGCAAAAGACAAGAAACACAAAAATGCAAGCACCCATAATTTTGAGGGCGCTTGCATTGTTTTTGATGTTAATGGATTGTTGTTTTGACTTCTCAGCCAAACTACTCACCCTTCAATTAAACCTTAAGATAACGGCGCATTGCAACCATTGAGCCAAGCAAACCAATGATAAGGCCAGCGCACAATAAAGCAAGGTAGATAAAGATAAAAGTTGCAGGAGCAATACTAATTGGCAGCCAAGGAAGTGCAACACTAATCTGTGGAAGTGCAAGATTACGCAACAACTCCAATACCACGATTGCTAATGCGGCACCAATGATTGCGTGAAGCGCACCCTCAAACAAGAATGGTCCACGGATAAAGCCATTAGATGCACCAACCAAACGCATAATACCAATTTCGCGCTTACGAGCCAAAATAGCCAAGCGAATGGTGTTGTTAATAAAGATAAAGGCAATAAGAATCAATAAAGCAACTAATACGATACCCACATTGCGAACAGCATTAGTCAAGGAGAAGAGCTTATCTACTGTCTTCTGACCATACTGCAAAGAATCACTTGGATCTTCTGGGTTGTCACAAATAGCCTGGAAAGTCTCATTATTCTTGATGTTGTCAGCAATAGTGCTTACTGACTGAGCATCTGACAACTGAACATCAATAGAAGCAGGAAGTGGATTAGTTCCATCTAACTGTTCGATAATCTCAGGATTAGAAACCATGGAGTTTGAGAAGTTCTCCAAAGCCTGTTCCTTTGTAGTAAAGGAAACCGACTCAACACCATCCAAAGACTTGATGTAGTTCATTTCCTTCTGAATGTCAGATTCACTTGCTTCATCAGCAACATATGCCGTAATAGAAACCTGGCTCTCAACAGACTCTACTACGTTATTGACAACACTTGCTCCCAAGCCAAAAAGGCCAATGATGAGCAAAGAAAGAAAAATAGTAATGATAGAACCTAAAGTGGTTGAAATATTACGCGTGAAGCCCGCAAGAGACTCACGGAAGAAATAAAAAAGACTAGACATCGAAACCGTACACTCCTCGATCTTGGTCACGGGTAAGATGACCCTTATCAAGCGCAATTACGCGACGGCGCATGTTGTCTACCATTTCACGGTCGTGAGTTGCAACCAATACGGTAGTACCAGTGCGGTTAATTCTCTCAAGCAAGTCCATAATGCCGCGAGAGTTCTGAGGGTCAAGATTACCAGTTGGCTCGTCACAAATAAGCAAAGGAGGACGATTTACAATTGCGCGTGCAATACTTACACGCTGCTGTTCGCCACCAGAAAGCTGATTTGGGAATTTCTCCATTTTGTCCTGAAGACCTACCAAACGAAGTACTTCAGGCACCTGTGAGCGAATCACACTACGAGACTTACCAATTACTTCCAACGCAAAAGCAACGTTTTCAAATACGGTCTTATTTGGCAAAAGCTTAAAGTCCTGGAAAACGCAACCAATATTGCGGCGCAAGTAAGGTACACGCCAGTTTCTCATCTGAGAAAGGTTTTCGTTAGCAATCAGAATTTGACCAGAAGTTGGCTTAATCTGACGAATAATCAAGTTAATAAAGGTAGACTTACCCGAGCCAGAATGACCTACCAAAAAGACAAACTCACCAGGATAAATATGGAGAGAAACGTCATTTAATGCAGGTTTTTTAGGCTGAGCATCGTAAATCTTCGTAACGTGATCAAAGGTAATTACAGGATTACCTGTGTTTTGTGGGATATCTTCCACCTCAACAATAGGAAGCGCCTCTAACTGAGAGGTAAGCTGTGCTTGAGATGGACCATGGGCAGCGTGCCTGCCTATTGGCATCCCATTGATGTCATTTGTCACAGTTATGCTCCGTTCAAAATACTTTTTATCTGAGACCTAGCTATTATA
>JBJEKV010000105.1:0-15444 GCA_051878815.1 Anaerotardibacter sp.
ACGACTTCAAGTTCAGCGCAACTATCACCGTAAAGCCTGAACTCGAGCTTTCCAGCTATGACGCAGTAGAGATTGAGATTCCTGCTGCTAAGGCAACTGAAGCAGAAGTAGACGCTCAGATTGAAGAGCTCCGCAAGTACTACAAGGACTTCAAGGATGCTTCTGGTAACAGCAAGGTAAAGCCTGGTCAGTTCATCGAATTCACCATGACTGCAACCAACTCTAAGGGTGAAGAAGTTCCTTCCTTGAACGCTGAAAAGCGCCTCTATGGTTTGGGTGAGAACTTGTTCCCTGCAGCATTTGATGCTGAGCTCATTGGTCTTAAGAAGGGCGAAGAGAAGTCTTTCGACATTGACTTCTCCGAAGACACTTCCATGATCGGCATGACTCTTGAGGACAAGGGTGTTTACCACTTCGACGTAAAGATTGATGCTATCAAGAAGGAAATCCTTCCTGAGGTTACCGAAGAGTGGGCAACTGAGTCCTTCGGCTTCGAAAGCCTTGCAGATATGCGTGAGAACATTGCTTCTTCCATTACTTCTGAGAAGGAAGCATACAAGGGCCGTCGCATTGAGAATGAAGCTCTTCGCGTTTTGGCTGAACGTCTTGAAGGTGACGCTCCTGAGTCCATGTGTGAACTCAAGGAAGCATCTATCCTCCAGACTTTCTACAATCAGCTTCAGCAGTCTGGCCTTACTTTCGACCAGTACCTCAAGAACATGAGCATCACCGCTGACAAGTTCAAGGAGGACGTAAAGAAGCAGGCTGAGGATATGGTTAAGCAGAACCTCGCTCTTGACGCTTGGGCTCGTCACTTCGAGATCAAGGCAACCGATGAGCAGGTAGAGGCTGAATTCGCAAAGGCTGACCTTGATGATCCAGCAGCTATCATGAAGGAATGGAAGACTTCTGGCCGTCTCCCAATGATTCGTGAAGAGATTGCTCGCGATAACGCTATTAGCGACATTGTTGAGAAAGCAGTTGTAACTGAGCTCGAAGCTGAAGCAGACGCTGAGTAAACAATTCTTTTAGACTTGTGAAGCTTTGACAGTTGTGCGTTTATTGCGCTCTGTCAAAGCTTTTTTCTTATTATTGAGTATATTTATCTGGAAACAATTGGAAGTGAGGTATTTATGATTTATCAACCAAATTCTGCAGCTCTCATTCCATACGTTGTTGAGCAGTCCCCTCGTGGCGAACGTAGCTACGACATTTACTCTCGTTTGCTCAATGAGCGTATTATTTTTCTTGGAGAAGCAATTGACGACGCAGTTGCAAATACCGTAGTTGCACAGATGTTGCATCTTGAAGCGGTAGATCCAGATAAGGATATCTTCTTGTACATCAATTCCCCTGGTGGTGTTATTACCGCAGGTATGGCAATTTATGACACCATGAATTACATCAAGTGTGACGTTGCTACTATTTGCCTTGGTCAGGCTGCTTCTATGGCTGCTGTTCTCTTGGCATGCGGCGCACCAGGTAAGCGTACTGCACTTCCAAATTCTCGTATTATGATCCACCAGCCTTCCGGTGGCGCTCAGGGTCAGCAGACTGAGATCGAAATTGCTGCTCGTGAAATCAAGTACTTCCGTGAGCACTTGAATGGCATTTTGTCTGAAAAGACTGGTCAGACTCTCGAAAAGATTAACGCTGATACCGAACGCGACAACTTCATGACTGCTGAAGAAGCATGCGCATACGGTTTGGTAGACAAAGTGGTAGCTTCCCGTTTCTCAGAGAAAGCATAAGGTATGCCAGATCAGACATTTGATAACGGTTCTCGTAACCGCATTCGCTGCACCTTTTGTGGTAAAACGCCTGATCAGGTAGATGCTATGATTGCCGGCCCTGACGGGGTCTATATTTGTGATGAGTGTGTTTCTGTTTCTGCAAGCGCTATGATTACCGACTTGGGAAGCAGGGGTCTCGAGTCTCAGGCACTCAATACCTTTTTAGGAACAAGCCAGGCACTTAATGGCCTTCACCAGGCAAAAGTTGAGGAAGTAAATCCGCTTGATGACCTTCCAACACCTCGTGAATTGCATGAGCGTTTGTCTGAGCATGTGGTTGGTCAGGAAGAAACCAAAAAGGCTTTATCGGTAGCGGTATATAACCACTATAAGCGTATCAGCTTGGGCAAAAGCGCAACCTCTGATGATGTTGAGCTTGCAAAAAGCAATATCATGCTTCTTGGCCCAACTGGTTCCGGTAAGACCCTTCTTGCTCAAACCTTGGCTCGTACCCTAAACGTGCCATTCGCTATTGCTGATGCTACTACCTTAACTGAAGCTGGTTATGTTGGCGAAGATGTTGAAAACATCTTGCTCAAGCTCATCACGGCGGCAGATTTCGATATTCCACAGGCAGAAATTGGCATCATCTATATCGACGAGATTGATAAGATTGCGCGCAAAGCTGAAAATCTTTCCATCACCCGTGACGTTTCAGGCGAAGGTGTACAGCAAGCACTCCTGAAGATTGTTGAAGGCTGCGAAGCAAGCGTTCCTCCTCAGGGCGGAAGAAAGCATCCTCAGCAGGAGCTTATCCATATCGATACCACTAACATCTTGTTCATTTTCGGTGGAGCATTCGTAGGATTGCCTGACATTATTGCGCAGCGCGTGGGTAAAACCAACATTGGCTTTGGTTCCGATATGCCTGAATCTCAGAAAGAAGCAGACGCTGAACTTCTTGCGCAGGTTCTTCCTGAAGACTTGCATAAGTTCGGTATGATTCCCGAGTTTGTTGGTCGTATCCCGGTGGTTACTTCTTTGACCGAGCTTTCAAAAGAAGACTTAGTTCGCGTTTTGACTGAGCCAAAGAATGCGCTTGTTAAGCAATATAAGGCAATGTTTAAGTTCGAAAATTCTGAACTTATTTTTCAGGATGATGCGCTTGAAGCAATTGCTGAGCAGGCTATTGATCATAAAACGGGTGCTCGTGGATTAAGAAGTATTTGTGAAGCAGTTCTCATGGATTTGATGTATGAACTCCCTGATTATGAGGAAGAAACACGCGTTGTTATTCGTCGAAGCGATGTTGAGGGAGAAACAAAGCCAGAGATTATGGCTGTATCTGAATAATTAAGGTCCCTTTTTATTCATTAACTTTTTATTCATTAAGGAAGAACATGGCAGACAACAAAAAGACTGAAGCATACAAAGATTGGGAAACTCCTATCTTTAACGCTTGGAAAGATAAAGGCTTATTTAAGCGCTCTGAAGGTTTCGGAAAAAATGGTGCTGACAATTACACCATCGTAATTCCTCCTCCAAATATTACCGGCATGCTACACATGGGCCATGCCCTTAATGACACTATTCAAGATACGTGCATTCGTCGTGCGCGTATGCAGGGTTACAAAACTCGTTGGGTTTTGGGTACCGACCATGCAGGCATTGCAACCCAGACTAAAGTTGACAAGAAGCTTCAGGAAGAAGGCATTTCTCGTTTAGAGATTGGCCGCGAGAAGTTCATTGAGGCTTGCTACGACTGGCGTGATGAATACGGTACTACTATCGTAAATCAGATTATGGGTATGGGTTGCTCCTGTGACTTTGATGACGAGCAGTTTACCCTCTCTCCAGAATACGTTGAGGCAGTTCGCAAGGTATTTGTTGACTGGTACCACGATGAGAAAATCTATAAAGGTAAGCGCATCGTAAACTGGTGTCCTTCTTGCACTACTGCAATCGCAGATGACGAAGCAGAGTACGTAGATGAGAAGGGTCATCTTTGGTATCTTCGCTATCCATTGTCTGAGCCAGTAGACGGCATGGAATACCTTGTTGTTGCTACTACTCGTCCTGAAACTATGCTTGGTGACACTGGTGTTGCCGTAAGCCCTAAGGACGAACGTTATAAGAACCTTGTAGGCAAAACTTGTATTCTTCCTATCGTAAATCGTGAGATTCCAATTTTCGCTGACTTCCATGTTGATAGCGAATTTGGTACGGGCTGTGTTAAGACAACTCCTGCTCATGACCCTAATGACTATGCAATGGGCGAGCGTAATGGTTTGGAGAAGATTAATATCTTCGACGAACATGCTGTAGTAGTTGAAGGCTATGGCAAGTTCAGCGGTATGACGCGCGATGAAGCTCGTGAGGCTGTTGTTGCTGAGTTTGAGGCATTGGGCTTGCTTGATCACGTTGAAGATCATGACCACTCTGTTATGACCTGCTATCGCTGCCACACTAAATTGGAGCCATGGCTTTCTGAACAGTGGTTTGTTGCCGTTGATGAGCTCAAGAAAGAGGCAGCACGCGTAGTTGAAGATGGTTCTATCCAGTTCTATCCTGCTCGCTGGAAGCAGGTATATCTTGACTGGCTCGAGAACTTGAAGGACTGGTGTATTTCCCGTCAGCTCTGGTGGGGTCACCGTATCCCTATGTTCTATTGTGACGAGTGCGGTTGGGAAGATGCTTCTATTGAAGACTTAGAGGTTTGCCCAAAGTGTGGTAAGCCACTCCGCCAGGACGAGGACGTTCTTGACACCTGGTTCTCTTCTCAGCTTTGGCCTTTCGCAACTCAGGGATGGCCTCAGCAGGGTGTTGAATGCCTTGAGGGCGTCTATCCAACTCAGGTACTTTCTACTGCTCGTGACATTATGGGCTTGTGGGTTGCTCGTATGGTTATGTCTTCTTTGTACTTCACCAACGAGATTCCTTTCGAAAAAGTAATTATCCATCCAACCGTTATGGCTCATGATGGTAAGCCTATGTCTAAGAGCCGCGGCAATGGTGTTGATCCATTGAAGCTTATGGAAGACTATGGTGCAGACGGCATGCGTTTCGGCTTGCTTATGCAGGTAACTGGCATGCAGGACTTGAAGTTCAACGAAAGCAAGTTGGAGTCAAGCCGTAACTTCGCTAATAAGATTCGCAATGCTGCTCGTTTTGTAATGATGAACTTGGAGGATTATGTTCCAGGTGAGCCTAACCCTTCCACCATTGCAGACAAGTGGATTTTCTCTCGCCTTGCTTCCTTGATTAAGTCTCTTGATGAGGCATATGAAAGTTTTGAATTTGGCGAAATTACCCGTGAACTTTATGCCTTCTTCTGGAATGAGTTCTGCGACTGGTATATCGAGCTTTCTAAGTCTCGCTTGAATGCGGGTGGCGAAGATCGCCAGATTTGTCAGCGCAACTTGGTATTTGTGCTTGATACGGCACTTCGTTTGCTCCATCCAATCATGCCATTCGTTACCGAGCAGATTTATCAGGATTTGCCAGGCGAAAAGGCTACCGAATTCTTGATGGAAGCAGCTTGGCCTGACTTTGATAACTATGCTCAGTACGTTAATCCAGAGGCAGAGCGCGAAATTGTTATGGTAACCGAAGTAGTTTCCGGCGTTCGCTCCGTTCGTGCTCGTTATGGTATCTCTCCAAAACAGGGTGTTCAGGTTGCGGTTAAGCCAGCAGGCGAAACTGAGAAAGAGATCTTCGCTTCTCAGCAAGAGCTCATTGCTGCTTTGGCAAACATTGAGGTAGTAAGCAATGATTGCGGCCTTGAAAAGCCAAAAGAATCCACTATGGTACTTGCTGCCGGTGTTGAGGCATACGTAGTGCTTTCTGGATTGGTTGACTTTGCTGTTGAGCGCGCTCGCATAGAGAAAGAATTGAAGACTATCACCAAAGATCGTGATAAGTTTGCAAAGAAGCTCTCAAATCCAGGATTCCTTTCAAAGGCAGCTCCTGAGATTATCGAAAAAGACAAGAATCGTCTTGCCGAATTAGAGGATAAATTTGCTCGCCTTACCGCTCAGCTTGAAGAAATGAACTAACAGAATACAAGATAAACCCACAAGTTGTTTTCCCTTGTGGGTTTGTTTGTTAGAATGACTTTTTGAAAGAATTAGAAGGTAAGTAGCACTTCAAACATAGGAAGAAGAAAGTATGTCTAGTCTTATTTCACAGTTTTTAACTCCAGAGCTTCAGCTGGTTCTCATTTTTCTCGTAGTAATTTTGGTTGCGCTTTGGGTTTTGTCCGTTGTGTGGGTTGCTAAAGATGCTCACTATCGTGGCGCAGGAATGTATTGGGCAGCAATTGCTGTTATTCCTATTGTTGGTGTAATTGCTTACTGTCTCCTTCGTCCTGCTATTTCAAAAGCAGATAGGGAAGAGCAGGATTTGGAATTAGCGCTCAAGCAGCGTGAATTGATGAAGTTTGGCGAATGCAGCCATTGCGGATATCCAGTTGAGGAGGATTACGTAATGTGTCCAAATTGCCATCAGCGTTTAAAAAATCTTTGTCCTACCTGCCATCATGCTCTTCGTCCTGAATGGTCAGTATGTCCTTACTGCACCACTCAGATTGACCCTCAGCGCATGCGTCAGAATCCTGGCAATGCAGGACAGACAATGAAAATATAATTAATGCAGTACTTTTTTACGTGCTCCAGATTTGTAGTCAGGATAGCGTAAGAAAAAGTCTGTGTTTATAAAGCCGCCTTAGTGCGGCTTATTGTTCGTAAGGTAAAAGTGCAGGTGCTTTGTGCGCACCCGGCACGGAAAGGAAACAATAATGGAAATCGTTTTACCTGATGGATCAAAGAAAACTCTTGAAGCAGGTGCAACGGTATATGACGTTGCCGCATCCATTGGAACTGGTCTTGCTAAAGCGGCTTTAGCAGGAAAGATTAACGGCGAAATGGTAGATACTACCGCGGAAGTTTCAGATGGTTGCCTTGTTGAGATTATCACTTACAAATCTGCTGAAGCATTGGATATCATGCGTCACTCTGCTGCTCACGTTATGGCAGAAGCAGTTCAGTTGCTTTATCCTGATGTTCAGATTGCGTTCGGCCCACAGACCGAAACGGGCTTCTTCTATGACTTTGAGTTGAGCCACGCTATTTCTACTGATGACTTTGCTGCTATTGAGGCAAAAATTGCAGAAATCATTAAGGCTGACGAGCCATTCGTTCGCGAAGTAGTAACTCGTGAACAGGCAAAGGAAATCTTCGCAAATCAGCGCTTTAAGCTTGAGCACATTGACGAACTTCCTGAGGGAGAAGATATTTCTATCTATCGTCATGGCTCCTTTGTTGATTTGTGCAGCGGTCCTCACGTTCCTTCTGCAGGAAAAATTGGTGCATTTAAGCTCATGAAGGTAGCAGGTGCTTACTGGAAGGGCGATGCTGAGCGTGAAATGCTTCAGCGTGTTTATGGCACTGCATTCTTCAAGAAGGCTGAGCTTGAAGAATACCTCCACAACTTGGAAGAGGCAGAAAAGCGCGACCATCGTAAAGTAGGTCGCGAGCTTGGTTTGTTCATGCTTGATGAAAATGCTGGTGTAGGTCTTCCTCTTTACCCACCAAAGGGCGCACGCGTAATTCGCTTGCTTCAGGAATGGCTTCGTCGTGACTTGTATGCACGTGGCTATGAAGAGGTTATCACCCCTCACGTATACAAGTCTGATGTGTGGAAAACCTCTGGTCACTATGACTTCTACAAAGAGAACATGTACTTCTTTAATATCAACGAAGGCTCTGATGAGAATCCTCGCTTGAGCGAATATGGTGTTAAGCCAATGAACTGCCCAGGTCACGTAATGTTGTATCGCAACGAGATTCACTCTTATCGTGACTTGCCATTGCGCTTGTTCGAGTTTGGCACCGTTTATCGTCATGAGATGTCTGGCGTAGTTCATGGTCTTTTGCGTGCACGTGGCTTCACTCAGGACGACGCACACGTTTTCTGTACCCGTGATCAGGTAATTGACGAAGTAGTAGCAATTCTTGACTTGGTTGACCACATTATGTCCACCTTCGGATTTGAATACATGGCTGAGATTTCTACACGCCCAGAAAAGTCCATTGGTACTGACGACATGTGGGAGCATGCAACCTCATCCTTGAAGGAAGCTTGCAAACGTCACAATCTTGAATATGAAATCAACGAAGGCGACGGCGCTTTCTATGGTCCTAAGATTGACATTAAGGTTAAGGACGCAATTGGTCGTACCTGGCAGTGCTCTACCGTACAGGTTGACTTCAACTTGCCTGAGCGCTTTAACTTGACCTATCGCACCGCTGAGAACACTGAAGAGCAGCCTTGGATGCTCCATCGTGCAATCTTTGGTTCTATTGAGCGCTTCTTCGGCATTCTTATCGAGCATTATGCAGGTGCTTTGCCAATGTGGCTTGCTCCTGTTCAGGTTGCACTTTTGCCTTTGGCAGATCGTCATATTGATGCATGTAAAGAACTTGCAGCACAGATTACTAAAGCAGGCGGTCGCGTTGAGGTTTATGAGCAGAACGAGCCTATGCGTGTAAAGATTGCAAAAGCTCAGCACGAAAAGATTCCTTACATGTGCGTTATTGGCGATAAGGAAATCGAAAACGGCACCGTATCTGTTCGTGAGCGTAGCGAAGGCGATTTGGGCGCATGGACTATTGAGACTTTGCTTGAGAAAGTTCGCGAAGCTTCTTTGTAAGCCTTTGATTTGCCAGAATGAGGCTTTTGGAGTACTCGAAAGCAAGGCTTATGTCCTTGAGAAGCAAGGCGCTCCTCGAAAATTAACGCGCGAATTGCAAAGCGCTAATTAAAACAACTGATGAACGGCTCCTTCGGGAGCCGTTTTATATGGGAAAACTATTCTTTTGTTTAAACGGCGTTATTTCCTGCAGAACTATAAAAAGTTATATACAATGACCTCAAAAGATGATTTGAAAGGTGGTTAGCATGGTTAAGCAGATTACCCACGACGAATTCAATACCTTAGTAGCACATTCCGATAAGCCAGTATTAGTAGATTTCTTTGCAACCTGGTGCGGTCCTTGCCGCATGATGGCTCCTGTGCTCGACCAAATTTCTGATGAAGTTGCCGATAGCGCGGTAGTGTACAAAGTAGATATTGACGAAAATCCACAACTCGCTGCTCAGTTTGGCATTATGAGTGTTCCAACGCTTATGGTTTTCAAAGAGGGTAAGGCCGTCAATATGTTTGTAGGAATGCAGCCAAAGCAAACACTTGTTGACGCTTTGCGCTAGGACTATTGATGAAAAAGTTTGATATTGCAATTGTGGGCGCTGGTCCGGCAGGAATGTCGGCAGCGCTCTATGCTTCTCGGTCTGGATTGAAAACGGTCGTTTTCGAAAAAGGTGTTCCGGGCGGGCAGCTCAATTCAATCCATTCGTTAGAGAATTATCCTGGCTTTTCCGAAGGTATTTCTGGTTCAGATTTAGCCTTTCAATTGATGACTCAAGCTCAAAAATTCGGGGCAGAATTCCTGTTTGAGGAAGTAGTGTCGCTTGAGTTTGCTGATCCGTGTGAGCAGGCTAGCTGCTCTTCAGCAAATATTCCTTGTCCTCTTTATACGGTTGCAACTCAAAACAACGAATACGTGGTTCGTTCAGTAGTAATTGCAACGGGAGCAGAACCTCTTTCGCTACCACTTATTGACTCAACCAATTTGATTGGCAGAGGTGTTTCGTTTTGTGCAACTTGTGACGGAAACTTCTTCAAAGACCAAGTGGTTTGCGTAATTGGGGGAGGAAATACGGCGGTTGCTGACGCTATTTATTTGTCGCACTTATGTACCGAAGTTCACCTCTTAGTGCGCGGAAGTAAATTCAGGGCTGATTCTTGGCAGGTTCATATCCTTGAGCAGCTCTCTAACGTGTTTGTTCATTTCGAAACAGAATTAGTAGCGGTTAGTGAAGAAGACGGCAAACTTTCAGGCATTACCTATAGGGATAAGAACACCTCTTCGGTAGAAGAGCTGGTGTGCAAGGGTCTCTTTTTGGCAGTGGGTGTATCTTCTCAAACACAATGGCTGAAAGACTTCGTTCATTGCAATGAAGATAGTCAAATTGAAGTGGACGCTTCTTTTAAAACATCTCTTCCCGGCGTGTATGCAGCGGGTGATGTGAGAAGCGGTTCTCTTCGTCAGGTTGTTACTGCTGCCTCTGATGGAGCCTCTGCAGCTGCGTGGGCTTTTAACTTCCTCTCTTCGTGTTAAAATACGATGTTACGATTACTCGAAATTACCTTTGAATAGGAAACTAATTTATGCGTGAAAAACTTGAAAAGATTATTGCGGCATATCAGGAGCTTGAACTCAAGCTTGGTGATCCTGCCGTTGTTTCTAATCAGAGCGAATATCAGAAGCTTGCAAAAAGCTATTCTGACCAGGGTCCTTTGGTTGCAAAGTCTAAGGAATACCTTCGTGCTCTTGATGATATTGCAGAGGCAAAGGAAATGCTCTCTGATCCTGACATGAAAGAGTTTGCACAGGAAGAGATTGCAGAAAATGAAGCTAAACTTCCTGCTCTTGAGGAAGATATTAAGTTTATGCTTATCCCTTCTGACCCTGCAGACGAAAAAGACATTATCGTTGAAATTCGTGCTGCTGCAGGTGGCGATGAGGCTGCAATTTTTGCGGGAGATTTGTACAACATGTACACCCGCTTCGCTTCACAGCAGGGCTGGAAGTGCGAGCTCATGGATGTTCATCCTTCTGAAGCTGGTGGCTATAAGGAAATCCAGTTTAAGGTTAAGGGCGAAAAAGTATATTCGGTTATGAAGTTCGAATCAGGCGTTCATCGCGTTCAGCGTGTTCCAAAGACCGAATCTCAGGGCCGTATTCATACCTCAACCGCAACGGTAGCGGTTCTTCCTGAAGCTGACGAAGTTGAAGTAGAAATCAACGATAACGATTTGCGTATTGACGTATATCGTGCAGGTGGTCCTGGTGGTCAGTGCGTTAACACCACCGACTCCGCTGTTCGTATTACTCACCTTCCAACTGGTTTGGTTGTTCAGTCTCAGGACCAGAAGTCTCAGCTTCAAAACAAGATTGCTGCTATGGCAGTTTTGCGTGCTCGTTTGTATGAGAAGATGTTGGCAGAACAGCAGGCTGAAGAAGGAGCAAAACGTCTTGCTCAGATTGGCTCTGGCGACCGCGCAGAGAAGATTCGTACCTACAATGGTCCTCAGGACCGCGTAACTGATCACCGCATTGGTTATAACGGTACCTATAATGGTGTTTTGCTTGGTGCTGGTGGCAACGGCTTGCAAGAATTAATTACCGCACTTCAGGCAGCAGACCGTGCTGCAAAACTTGAAGAGGCAGTATAAGGTTTTGAATTGTTTTGTCCCAGTGCTTGGCGCTGGGACTTTTTTCGTATAGGGGTGTTTAAGGCAACCCGCTAACTATAGGAGAAGTAATGGCTGAGGTTTGGACCGTAAAAAGCATTCTTGATTGGTGTTGTGACTATCTTGAACGACATGGGGATAGCCAGCCTCGTCTCTCTGCTCAGTGGTTGCTGAGCGAAGCTACGGGTCTTTCGCGTATTGAGCTCTATACCAATCTTGAGCGTCCGCTTTCTATGGACGAGCGCAGCCGTATGCGCGAATGGGTAAAACGACGCGGTGAGGGAGAGCCCCTTCAGTTAATTGTAGGTACTGCTCCGTTTCGTTATCTAACCTTGCATGTTGCGCCCAATGTTTTAATCCCAAGGCCTGAGACGGAGGTACTTGTTTCTGAGGCCTTCCAAAAACTCAATCTTCCCAAAGTTTGTGCGCGTGTAGAAGTTGACGAAGAAGGGGAGCGCATTATTGACTCTTCGCTACCTTCTTTATCGGTGCTTGATTTGTGTACCGGATCAGGATGTATTGCCTGTTCAATTGCCTCAGAGTATCCTGCGGCACACGTAGTTGCTACCGATATTTCTCCTGATGCGCTCCTGCTTGCGCAAAAAAATGTTGAGAGTCTGGGTCTTTCTGAGCGCGTTGAAGTGAAGGAAAGCGATTTGTTTGCCGCGCTTCTTCCTGAGTGTTCTGACAGTTTTGACCTGGTTATTTCCAACCCTCCGTACGTACCAACGAGTGTTTGTGAAACGCTTGATAAGGAAGTAAAAGAGTTCGAACCAATTCTTGCGCTTGATGGGGGCGAAGATGGATTGGATGTTCTTCGCGCTATGCTTGAAGGAATGAAGTGCTCGCTCAAGCCAGGAGGTTTGTTTGCTCTAGAGCTATTTGAGGGTCATATGAAACAGGCTGCCAAGCTTTGTATTGAGTTCGGTTTTAATGATGTTGAGATAAAGAAAGATCTGGCAGGCAAGGAGAGAATTCTTTTGGGAAGAAAGCCTGAATAAGACTAGCTTTGTGTAACGAATAGTGACTTACGCATAAGGTAGTATTAGTACTCAAAGAGTTAGGTTTTTCACATAAGAAACTATTTGTACCTAAAGAGTTGGGGTTTCCTTATAAGGCAGTGGCTTTTAGTAAGAACATGAGGTTAGGGAAGGGTTAGTCATGGAAGTCAAATTACGTGAGTATATTCAAGAAGCTTCTGTCGTATTGAAAGAGTTTCTCGGGTGCAGTCAGCCTGCATGCCTTCTTATTCTTGGTAGCGGCCTTAATGCGTATGCTGAATTGCTTGAGGATGCTTCCTATCTTGATTTTGGCCAAGTTCCTCACCTTCATGTTTCGAGCGCAGAGGGTCATAAGGGTCGTTTTGTGCTAGGAAGGGTTCCTGAAACTAAGACAACGGTTTTGGTTATGCAGGGACGAATTCATGGCTATGAAGGCTGTGAACCTTGGCAAGTTGCTTTTCCCGTGTGGGTGGCCAACGCGCTTGGTATCGAACTTCTTTTCACCACTAATGCAGTTGGTGCTATTAATCCTTCCTTTAAAGTGGGAAGCTTTTGTGTCATGACCGATCAAATCAATATGACGGGAAGAAATCCTATTGTAGGAATGGAGCCTCATTATATGGCTCAGAGATTCGTTCCTATGATGGATGCGTTTGATAAGGACCTGCGAACTCAATTGCTTAATTGCGCCAAGCAGCTTGATATGGAAATCTTTTCCGGTGTGTATTTAGGGGTACTTGGACCAACCTTTGAGACTCCAGCAGAAATTCGCATGTTTGCAACTTGGGGAGCCGATACGGTTGCAATGAGTGTCTGCGAAGAAGTGATTGCGGCGCGTCATGTAGGAATGAAGGTAGTAGGTATGTCACTTATTTCCAACATGGCTTGCGGAATTCAAGGGGGAGACCCAACTTCAGAAGAAGTTAACGAAGTAGGTGTTCAGTCTGAAAAGAAATTCGAGCGCCTTATGAATGCTTTCTTCAAGACGCTCGATTAAGTAAATTTAAACCAGCAAAAAAGTAAATAAACACCCGAAAACCAGTGGGAACGGATGGGTATTTAAAACCACTTCACTGAGCTTTCGGGTGTTGTTTTATCGTTGTTTTTCTTGAGGCTATCTGGGAGCTTTTGGGCGGTTTGTTTTAGCCTAGCCTTGTTTCAAATAAAGCTCAGGAACCTTACCAGATGCATCTTTTCCGAGGACGAAGATGCCTTCGTCAACGTAACACTGCGCCAATGCTTCATAGCGCACTGCAGATGACCTATTGTGAGCAATTCCTTCTTCGCTATTAGTGTTGATAACTTTTCCCGGAATTCCTACCACAATTGAATTAGGAGGGATTACTTTCCCTTTTCCTACTACGGAACCTGCGCCAATAATGGAATTTTCGCCAATAACCGCGTCGTCCATAATGACGGCATTCATGCCAACGATGACATTGTCTTCAACGGTGCACGCATGTACGTTTGCACCGTGGCCAACGGTTACATAGTTACCAATTTTGCAAGGACTTCCCGTGTTTACATGAACAATAGCGTTGTCCTGAATGTTGCTGAATTCTCCAATAGTGATGGTGTCACTGTCAGCACGAATCACTGCACCAGGAAAAATGCTGGTCCTTTTTCCGATGGTTGCCTCTCCAACAATAGTCGCGTTTTTAGCCACAATTGCTTCATCGTGAAGAGTAACTGCTCTTAAGTTCATGACGCCTCCTGCGTTCTTTAGCTTTTATCGTTAGATATTCTACTGTCTTCTCGTGTGCCAATAGTGGTGTTTTCGTTAAAAAATTCAGAGATAATTGACATGAAATGCCCTGTGCTAGACAGTAGTTCTGTACCGGTTTTATTCACGAAAAGCCTGTTAAGCAATCAAAATAAGAACTGCTATTTGGTTGTTTATCGACGAAAAGTGACTTAAGGAAAGGGGCTCTTATGTGCACTTCTATTCGTTTTACCAACACGTCAGGCAAACTTTATTTTGGTCGAAATTTAGACTGGGAATGCGGGTATGGTGAAAAGCCGTTGATTGCTCCTTCGGGTTGGACGTATTCCTGGAAACATGCCAGCTGTGCAGACGAAAAGCGTCCTGTTATTGGCATGGGAATTGTGATTGATGACACACCACTTTATTTTGATTGCATGAATAGCGAAGGGCTAGCTATTGCAGGGCTCTTCTTCTCTGGTTTTGCTCAGTATGAAACGGCTCCCGTTGAAGGAAAACTTAATTTGACTTCATATGAGTTTCTTTTGTGGGTAACCCGAAACTTCTCAACAGTTGAGCAGCTCAAGCCAGTTCTTGATTCGGTAGCTATTGTTGGCGAAGAGATTGGCGGATTTGATCCTTCTCCTCTCCATTGGATTATCTCTGATGCTGAGCACTGTATTGTAGTTGAGTACATGGCAGACGGCATTCATATTCATGACAATCCGGTTGATGTTCTTGCAAATCAACCAACTTTTGATTGGCAGCTCGAAAATCTTCGTTCGTACTACATGGTGTCTCCTGAGGTTCCTTCTGAGCAGGTTTGGGGCAAGAAGAAGCTTGAGGCATACGGCACGGGTGGTGGTATGCGCGGTTTGCCAGGTGATTATTATTCCACGTCTCGTTTTGTGCGCGCTGCTTACTTGAATGCTCACTATCCTACTCAGGAAGACGAGTGGGCAAATGTTATTAGGCTCTTTAGAACGCTTGAGGGTGTTTCCATGATTGAAGGTGCCTCTATTATGAAAACAGGTAACTTCGAAAAGACGGTTTATACCTCCGGTTATTCGAGCGAAACACAAAGCGTTTTCCATTCTACCTACGAAGATCCAACCATTAAAAGCTGGAGCTTAAAGGATTACGACGCTGATGGTACAAGCCTCCTACTTTTGTAGGGAGTTGTTACTTCGCTAAACAAGAGGGGTTGCTCTGAGGTTCATACAAGCCTCATATAACAGAGCAACCCCTTTCTGTGCGTGAAAGCGTTGTTTTTGAACCGAAACGAGCAAGTATTATCTCTTAATCAAGGCGAATAACAGTGCATCTGGTTATAGCTGGTCTTAAACTGGGCTTAATATATTGTAGAAAATTGGATATATTGCTAAGTCCAGAATCCTTCTATGATGAGCAAGTTAACTAATTGAGAAATTATAGGAGGATACTATGTCTACTCTTACTGAAAGACAGGTACTTAATCGTCAGCTTGCTCAGATGCTTAAAGGTGGCGTAATTATGGACGTTACCACCCCTGAGCAGGCTCGTATTGCAGAGGCAGCAGGCGCATGTGCAGTTATGGCACTAGAACGTATTCCTGCCGATATTCGCGCGGCGGGCGGCGTATCCCGCATGAGCGAC
>JBJEKV010000106.1:0-3470 GCA_051878815.1 Anaerotardibacter sp.
AATGGCATCATTGAAAACTTCCAGGAACTACGAGAAGAATTGATTTCTCGTGGTCATACTTTTGATTCAGATACTGATACTGAAGTAGCTGCTCATTTGGTAGAAGAGTACTACCAGGGCAATCTTCTTGAAGCAGTTCGAAAGGCAACTGAACGCTTGGTAGGTGCATATGGTTTGGCAGTTCTCAATCAGAACGAGCCTGACACTATTGTTGTAACCCGTAAAGACTCTCCAATTGTTGTTGGTAAAGCGGAGACGGGCAGCTATCTTGCATCTGATATCATTGCGGTTATTGACGCAACACGTGATGTAGTAATCATGGAAGATGATCAGTTTGCGGTAATGAAAAAGGATTCCATCACCTTCTATGATGAATTCGGCAACGAAATTGAGCCAGAGATTACCCACATTGACTGGGATATCGATGTTGCTGAAAAGGGTGGTTATCCAGACTTTATGTTGAAAGAGATTCACGAGCAGCCTCGCGTTGTTCGCGATACCCTTGCAGGAAGAATGTCTGGTTCTGAAATCACTATTAACGAACTGATGCTTACGCGTCAGGAACTTAACTATATTGATCGCGTATACATTATTGCGTGTGGTACAAGCTATCATGCAGGCTTGATTGCTAAGAACTTAATTGAGGCATGGTCTCGTATTCCTTGCGAAGTTGAAGTTGCAAGTGAATTCCGTTATCGCAATCCTATTATCACTCCAACCACTTTGGTTGTTGCGGTTTCTCAGTCTGGTGAGACGGCTGACACTATTGCTGCTATTCGTGACGCCCGTATTAAGGGTGCAAAAGTATTTGGTATCACCAACGTTTTGGGTTCTACGGTTGCACGTGAGTCTGACGGCGTTATCTACACCAAGGCAAACAAAGAGATTTCGGTAGCTTCTACTAAGTCCTTCATTGGCCAGGTAGTAAGCCTTACCTTGTTGGCGCTCGTTCTTGCTCGCTCGAAGGGCAAATTGACGCTCAACCAAACCCGCATGTTCTATTCTGAGTTAGCTGATACGGCTGACAGCATTGAGCAGATTCTCCAGAATACTGACTCCGTTAAAGAAGCGGCTCGTTATTTCGAGGGCCGTAATTCTGCCTTCTTTATTGGCCGCGGTTTGGGCGAAGCAACCTGCTATGAGGGTGCGCTCAAGCTCAAAGAAATCAGCTATGTTCATGCTGAGGCGTATGCTGCCGGTGAAATGAAGCATGGTCCTATTGCCCTTCTTGAAGAAGGTTTCCCGGTAGTTGCTATTGCTACCCAAAGTCCTGTTTATGAAAAGGTTGTTTCCAATCTGAAAGAAGCAGAGACCCGCGGTGCAACTATTATTGCTATTGCTACTGAAGGAGACACGGAAATTAAGAAGGTAGCAAAGCATGTAATCTACATTCCAAAGGTTCGTGACTCCTTTATGCCAATTATTGCAAGTGTTCCACTCCAGCTTCTTGCGCGCGAAGTAGCAGTTGCTCGTGGCTGCGATGTTGATCAGCCTCGAAATCTTGCAAAATCAGTTACCGTTGAGTAGCCTTTTCTGAGATTGGTTTTGTGGGGTTCATGGCTTTTATCGAAGATGAATCAAGCGCTCAAGCGCAAGAGATAAAGAAGTTTTCTCTTGAGAATTCGGTATCACTTGGTGTTGATATCGTTGAAATTGAGCGCATGAAAAAAGTACTCAATCGTTCTAAATCTTTCGCTGAAAAAGTGTTTTCGGAAGAAGAGCGCGCTTATTGCGAAAAGACCTCTTCGCCGGCTATTCATTACGCCGCTCGTTTTGCTGCTAAAGAGGCTGTTCTTAAAGCGCTTGGTACCGGCTTTTCTGAAGGGGTAGGCGTAAAAGATGTTGAGGTTCGTCTCAATTCAAAAGGCCGTCCATGCGCAGTTCTTCATGGAGTAGCTAAAACAATTGCGCAAGAGCAGGGCGTGCGTGATATCCCTCTTTCTCTTTCTCATACGCACACCGAAGCGGTTGCTATTGCTATGGCTATAACAGCCGAGGTTATCAAGGCTGAAGAAAAGCGTGTTGATCCTGTTGCGGAATTGACCCGTCAGTTTAAAGAAGCTCGCTTGATTCTTGATGAGATTGATAAGCCAGCAAACAAAAATGATCAATCGGGTGTTCAGGTTAGCCTTGATTTTGGTGACGAATAGTCCTGCATTTCTCTACAATGTATTCGAACAGTAAGAAATAATAGTTCATGCCTCATACCTAAGAAAGGTAGATTTATCGTGTCTTATGAACCTGAGATGGTAGAACAGACTTCGTTGTTTTCGCTTGAAAATAACTCTTCTCAAACAACACCTCCTTCATTAAGTCATGATGAGGCCGTTACGAAAATCAGCGCTCTGCGAAGTGAAATTGAATATCACACGCATCGCTATTACGTCTTGGATGACCCGGAAATCTCGGACTTTGCGTTTGACTCTTTGATGGCTGAACTGCGCAATCTGGAATCCCAGTTTCCTGATTTGGTTGATTCGAATTCGCCAACGCAAAAAGTTGGCGGTGCGGTAAGCGCGCAATTCTCACCTGTTGTTCACGAACAGCGCATGTATTCGCTTGATAATGCAATGGATTTCGATGAGCTTGCTGCGTGGATGGACAGGGTAGAGCAGGGCTTAGGCTATTTCCCTGAAGTAGTGTGCGAGCTCAAGATTGATGGCTCTTCGCTGGCTCTTACTTTTGAAAAAGGCTCCTTAGTTCAGGCCGCAACACGAGGTGACGGAACTACAGGTGAAGACATTACGCTCAATGTTCGCACGGTAAAAGATGTGCCATTGTCACTCACTGCGTCTTCTCAGGAATGCATCACTTCCGAGAATAAGCGCATTGAAGTTCGTGGCGAAATCTATATGTCGAAGGCAAGCTTTGAGGCGCTTAATCAGAATTCTGAGAAGCAGGGTAAGAAGGTATTTGCTAATCCACGCAATGCGGCAGCAGGTAGCTTGCGCCAAAAAGATCCTCAGATTACGGCAAGCCGTGAACTCTCCACGTTTATCTATGCCATTGCCAATGGGGACTCTGTGAATTTCGGTTCTCAGTGGGAATTGCTTTCGTGGCTTAAAGAATGCGGCTTCCATGTAAATCCTGACGTAACGTGTGCAAAAACGCGCAAGGAAGTATTCGATTTCTGTACCTCTTGCCTCGAGCGCCGAAGTGAGCTTCCGTACGAAATTGACGGCGTGGTAGTGAAGGTAAATGACTTCGCCTTGCAAAACGTGCTTGGTTACACGGCTCGTGCACCAAGATGGGCTATTGCCTACAAGTTCCCTCCTGAGGAGAAAACCACCATCTTGCGTGCTATCACCTTGCAGGTAGGCAGAACGGGCGTGTTGACGCCGGTTGCGGAGTTGGATCCCGTGCTTGTTGCGGGCTCTACCGTTGCGCGTGCAACGCTTCATAATGAGGATGAAATTATTCGCAAAGACTTACGAATTGGGGACACGGTTATTGTGCGCAAAGCGGGCGAT
>JBJEKV010000107.1:0-15182 GCA_051878815.1 Anaerotardibacter sp.
TTACTTCTTCGTTATAGCAAGGGATAAGAATAGCAATTTTATCTGCCATGAATTGCCTTTCAGCCTCGTTATTCAATGGTGTTTAGATTATCGAACAAAGTATAACGCAGAAATAACTCCTCCTGGAGTTAACCCGTTCTTTTGTAAGAAGAAAGCGGCCCTTGTTCTCCGTGTCAGGACCGCTTTCGTGATTGTTTTTGTTTTTGGAGTGTTGCGTTGCTGCAACTGAAAGACTTCAGTAACCTGCGCGCTTCCACGCACGTTGCCCTTCCGAGCTTCGCAACTTCTCAAACGCGTGCGCTTACAGCTAACGATGCGCTTAGTCCTCTTTAACTACCAAAACGTCGCAGCGCAAGTTGCGAATCAAATAGGTAGAAACGGAACCAACGAATACATACTTGATATTGGAGAGACCACGTTCGCCACAAACTACTACGTCTGGATCAAATGGCTTAATGATTTCGTTAGTCAAAGTCTCCTGAACATGACCAACCTGAACCTCAACGCTAATCTTTGAAATACGGCCGCGCTCGCGAGCAGCTTCAATCTGCTCTGAAAGCTCTTTCTCAATACGCTCTTTAACAATCTGAGCAAGATTACGATAGTCAGTACCGGTCATTGCATCAGGCACCGCATCAATAACGTGACCAAGGAGAAGTTCTGCCTTGTTTGCCTCAGCAAGACGAATTGCTCTATCTAATACCTCAGCCTGGGTTTTACCACCATCAAGCGCTGCAAAAACTTTGTAATATCTTTCCACGAGTGCCCCTTTCACAAGGTTCCGAAAACCATTTACGGAAAACACGTTCAATTTTTACTCACAGAAATAATAAAGGAAAGCAGCAAATAATTAAAATGCTTTTTAATCTAAGAAGGAAATAAGTATGCCAAAACTTAATCCAGAGCACATTAAAGAAACCCTTGAACTCATCAATCAAGGTCCTTACTTCCGCCATCTCAATATGGACATTGTTGCCCTTGATATGGGCTACTGCCGCGTAGAGGTTGAAGTTCAAAACCATCATTTGAACGCTTTTGGGGGTATTCATGGTGGTGCCTACGCATCAATCTTGGACACCTGCGCCTATTGGGCACTCTATTCCGAGATGCCTGAAGATGCAGGCTTTATCACCCTTGACCTTCAGACCAACAACCTCCGTGCATGCTCAAGCGGCAAGTTAATCTGCGAAGGTAGCGTTATCAAGCGCGGTGGCAGCATTTGCTTGTGCGAATCAAAGATTCACAACGAAGAAGGCAAGCTAATGGCTCAATGCACTTCCAAGATGTTTGTAAGCCCAACCTTACAGCCAATTGCTGCTGCAATTGATGCGCTTGACCCTACCCGCAAGCTTCCTCCAAAGTTCCTTGAGGACTAAGGCTTACTTCTTCCAGAAGCCTTTCTTTTTAGACGTATGCTGGCCGTCCTGAGAAAGACCTGATCTGCCGCTATACACATGGGCTTTTGCTACCAAGTTACCCTGAGCGTCAGTTTCGTAGCTTCCTTCAGGTGCTGCATGCTTACCGCGCAAGGAAATCAAATACTCCTGAGCATCGTTAACATCTTCGTCAAGGTTTTCGTCACCCAAATCTACTTCACGAGGAACCTTGCGATACAACAAGTCGTACACAATTGGAACGATAAACAGCGTCATGAACGTTGCATAGATCAAACCGCCTACTACTACGATAGCCATGCCGCGCTCCATTGAAGCACCAATCGAGGTACTCAAAATCATTGGAAGCATTGCCAAAATGGTCGTCAACGCGGTCATAAGAATTGGACGAATACGGATTCGGCCTGCCGCAATAAGCGCATCGCGCTTCTCCAAGCCACCACGGCGAAGCTGGTTTACGAAGTCAACGAATACGATGCCGTTATTTACAACTGTACCCATCAGAACCGCAAAGCCCATCAAAGCAAGCATGTTGAGCTGTTCGCCCATGAAGAAGAGTCCCAGGAAACCACCAGTGAAAGCCAATGGAACCGTGAACAGAATAATGAATGGGGAAAGCAAACTCTGGAACTGAGCAACCATTACCAGATAGATTAAGACAAAGCCAACTGCCATGAGCAAAAGCATGTCTTCAACCATGGTGTTAATGTTGTCAATTTCGCCACTGATAGAGTAGCTGTATCCTTCTGGAATTTCATATTCGGCAAGCTTCTGAGAAAGCTCACGAGACAACAATGCGTTGTTGTAACCGTCTTCAACTTCTGCGGTAACCGTCATATACGTAACGCCACCGCTATGCTTAATAGCGTTTGAAGCTTTACCCATCTCAACCGTGGCAACATCACCAAGGCGAACAGCAGTTGTTGAGTCACCTGTTCCAGCAACTTCAATTTCGGTATCAAGCAAGGTGTCCGCATTCATCATCTTAGTTTCATCCACGATGGTGATCTGCGTCTCAATGTCCTCTACTTCCAAGGTTGAGGAGTCGGCGGTAGTAGAAAGGCGATCCGCAATTTCGGCATATAGCTGTGCTACAGTAAGGCCCTTTTCGGACAACTTGTCACGATCAACGTTCAAGGTGATTTCGGTGTTAGCTTCTTCCAAACCATTGTCAATTTCGGTATAACCCTCTACCTCATCAACAAGAGCCATAATGTCTTCCGTAACTGCTACCAAGTCAGTATCAGAGCCATCGCCTTTAACATTGATAGACAAACCACTGCCTACCATTGAGCTGGTAGTGTCTTCAGACGAAGAGCTGGTAATAATCTCAACGTCCAAGTCTTTTGTTTTCTCGGTAAGTTCATCGCAGATGGCAATAACCTGCGCCTCTTCGGTAACGCTTTCGTCAGTTGTTATATAGAAACTGAAGACGCTGTAGAGTTTTTCCGAAACCGCACCAGAGCCAGAAGAGAAGTCTGCAACCATCGAAACGGAAGAGTTGCCGTCCATAGCGCCAACTTTGTCTACCCCTTCGATAGACATTGCAGTATCCATAATGGCGTCCGCAACAGGGAACGCTTCTTCCTTCGTTGTTTCCTCAGGAAGCATTGCGCTTACTTCAATAGTTTTGCTGGTCATGGTTGGAATCAGGGTGATACCCATATTCACAACGCCAACTACTGATGCCACAAGCAAAACACCCGCAAGAACTAACGGAATCACTTTATGGCGTAACACCGCAGAAAGTGCTCGCGCGTATTTGTCTTGCAATTTGTCGAACCAGTTTGAGTTACGTGGCACATAGCTGCGGAAGATGAAACTTGATACGGTTGGCACTAAGGTCAACGCAATCAAGAGCGATGCCGCCAAAACAAAGGCAATAGTCAATGAGAATGGAAGCATCAACTGGTTAACAAGACCTTCGGTAAATACAATTGGGGCGAAAACACAGACCGTTGTTAAGGTGGAAGCAACTACTGCGCCCGCCATCTGCTTTGCGCCCTGAACCGCGGCGCGCGGTGCAGGAATACCACGAGCGCGCAAACGGTAAATGTTCTCCAAAACAATAATGGAGTTGTCAACCAACATACCAATAGCAATAGAGATGCCACCCAAGGTCATTACGTTGAGTGAAATGCCTGAGAAGTACATGAATACCAAGGCAAGCAAAACGGAGAACGGAATGGAGAACGCAACAATAACGGTTGGTTTCCAGTCACGCAAGAAGAGCGCCAACACTACAACTGCAAGTAATGCACCTAGCAACAAGGAACGCAAAATGCTCGAAATGAAGAGATCAATATAAGCACCCTGGTCAGACATAACAGTCATTTCCAAACCAAGATATTTTTCTTCAAGCTGCTCAATCTTATCCTGAACCGCATGAGATACCTCGCTGGTGTTTGCGGTAGAGTTCTTAAATACCGAAAGGATAACGCCTTCCTCATGGTTGAGCTTTAAGTAGGCCTCGCCCACGTTATCAATAACAGTTACGTCAGCAACATCAGACAAGCGAATGTCGCCCACACCGTCAATATTCACCAAAAGCAAGCTCTCAAGTTCATCAACTGAGGTAAGTTCCGTGCCAACACGCAAGAGCCACTGCTCGTTTTCATTTGTGCTGTTAATGTAGCCTGCAGGCATGCTGAAGTCTTGCGCAGAAATAATTTGAGAAAGCGTGTTCTTGTCTACGAGCTGGTTAATATTGGCAGACTGAATAGCCTGTTCGCGTGAAGCGTTGTATTGCTCTTCTGCCTGAGCAAGATCGTTCTTCGAAGATTCAATCTGGGATTTTGAAGTAGCAAGCTGGGCTGATGCTTCACTAAAACCAAGAGAAGCAGACAAGCCGCCAGAATTTGCTTGAGCCAATCCACTTTGAAGCTGCGCAACCTGTGCCTCAAGAGCAGAGGTGTCTTGTCCCGCTGCTTTTCCTGAAACAACAAGTGCCTGTAAAGAAGCAATCTGGCTCGTAAGCGTTGAAGTAGTTACCCCTAGTTCGTCAAAGGTATCCTGCTGCTGTTGCGAAAGCTGAGCTTCAGCCTCTTCAATCTGAGCTTCGGCATCGGCTAAGGCAGCTTTACCTTCGTCAATTTTTGCTTTTGCCTCGTACAGACTGCTATTTACGTTAGAGAGAATCTTATTGTTGATCTGTTCAATTTTGTCATCGTTAAGGCGAACTTCAACCGTGCGCTCAACATCTCCGTTGGTGGAAACGTCGGCAACACCATCAACACGCATCAATTGAGGAACAAGCGTGTTTTCGTTAAACTCCGAAATTTCATAGATGTCTTTGCCTTCATACGTAACCGCAACGTAGAGCGTTGCCATCATGTCGGAACTCATTTCCAAATAATTTGGAGAGCCCGCCGTTTCAGGTAACTGGGAAGACACCATGTTGACCGCACTTGATATTTTTACCAGCGCCGAGTCCATATCGGTACCATCTTCGAAAGAAAGGAAAATCATCGAGAAGTTGTCAGAGCTTGTTGAGGCAACTCCCGTTACGCCGCTTACTTTCGAAAGCGATCCTTCTAGAACGTTCGTTACTTCCTTTTCAACCTTTTCGGCACTTGCACCAGGGTCGGTTGTTATAACCGCCATGTAAGGCAAGTCCATTTCAGGAAGCAAGTCTGTTTTCATTTTCGAAAGCGACACTCCACCAACAATAAGGCAGATGATGACGGCAACGATAATTACATAAGGTCTTTTTACACTGAAGCGACTAAGCACTGTTGTTCCATTTCTTAACGTGGCTTGTTTCTGTATATCCTATATTCGTGAATAGTTTAATGGGAGTCTTATCACATCAAAAGATGAATCGAAAACAGCAGATAATATCCTCTTCTTACCATTCGACGTTTCATTATAGTTTAGTTACTTAACTATTTTCTGTACGGAGGCATATTTCTTATTACCTTCACAAAAGAGTAGCGCAAACAAGTTCAATACTGGCAAAGCGTGGCCAAGTTCGTCCAACTTCATCCAAGTTCGACAGCATGTTCAAACCACCCATTAAGCAATTTCAAGGTTGCAAGCGTATTGCAAGCAAGTTCAACAGCGCAGTAAAAATGTGGGGTTATAATAAGCGATAAAAATGGGAAGAAAGAACCACTTTATGAGAGCAGCCTTAAAAGAATCTGCCTTTCGCATTTTGGACAACTGCACCGAATGCAAAGGCATAGAAAGAGTTATTTCTATTATTCTGTTTGCTGTCATTATTCTAAACGTTTTTCTCATTCTTGTTGTTTACGATGCATCCATTTCAACCAACGATTCGCTTCTTGTTTTCATTGTTGATTCCGTCTCTTCAATTATTTTCTTGATTGAATACCTTGGCCGACTCTGGACTGCAGACAAGTTTTATCCCCATCTTGGCCCAGTCAAATCCAGACTTCGCTATGCCTTTTCAGCCATGGGCATCATTGACCTATTTTCTTTTGCTCCCTACTTCCTGTACGGATTGGGATTAATTCCAAGCTCAGTAACCAGCTCTTTGCGAATTCTGAAAGTGCTTCGCTTGCTAAAGATTTCTCGCTACATGATGGGCTGGCACGTTATTGTGAGCGTTTTCAAGAACAACATTCGCGAAATTACTGCAGCTTTTGCAATTCTGCTGCTGTTCTCCCTCACCGCTTCAGCTCTTATGTGTCAGTTTGAGCAGCCTGTTCAGCCAGACGTTTACAACAACATTTTCACTGGTCTTTACTGGGCAATTCAAACTATCACTTCCACCGGTTATGGAGACGTGACACCAATAACACCTCCAGGTAGAGCATTGGGCTTTTGTGCCATGGTTTTGTCCATTGGCATTGTTGCCGTTCCTGCAGGTATTTTCAGCGCAGGCTTCATTGAGGAATTCGAGAAGCGCAACAAAAAAGAGGCCGAGATAGACTACAACACGTTCTACATTTCCGGCACTGACAATAAAATTTTTATCGAAGAGGAAGCTCCAGCTTCATATCCCGATTACACCTATTGCCCTCACTGCGGAAAGCCTCTTCCTCACTACGTAGAGAAAGATCCGCAAGGCAGACACACCGTAATTCACTTTGAGGAAATAACCGAAGATACTGAGAAAAACTGATTGCTTAATTCCTTTGTAAAGATTACATGATAGGATTTCAATAAAAACGCACCTACCTTGATTGGATTTGTACTTCCAATGTAAAGAGAGAAGGTTTTATGAAAAGCATCGGCTTTATTGGCTGTGGCAACATGGCATCCGCAATGATTCAAGGAATTCTCAAGAGAAAACTCGCGTTTCCTGATCAAATTTACACTTCTAATTCAAAAGAGGAAACAGCGGCCCACACTGCCGAGAAGCTTGGCGTAGTTACTAGCACAAACAATGTCTTTGTTGCTCAAGCTGCGGACATTATTTTCCTTAGCGTTAAGCCTCAGATGTACCCTACCGTAATTGAGGAAATTGCAAACAGCATTACTCCAGACAAAATTGTTATCAGCATTGCTCCAGGAAAAACGCTCTCTTGGCTTTCGCAGGCTTTCAAAAAGCCCGTTAAACTAGTGCGCACCATGCCAAACACTCCTGCGTTAGTAGGAGAAGGCCTTACTAGCTATTGCGCAAATTCGCTTGTTACATTTGACGAGCTTGTTGAAGTTGAAAACATCCTTTCAAGCTTTGGGGAAATCATCAAGCTCAAAGAAGAATTGATTGACGCAGCAAGCGCCGTTGGTGGAAGCGCTCCTGCTTTTGTTTATATGTTTATCGAAGCACTAGCAGACGGCGGCGTTGCAGAAGGGCTTACCCGAGCAGACGCTTACAAGATTGCCGCACAAACGGTACTCGGAAGCGCAGCTATGGTTCTTGAAACAAAGAATCATCCCGCAAAACTTAAGGATGACGTTTGCTCCCCTGGTGGATCAACTATTGCAGGCGTAGAAGCGCTTGAAAAAGGTGGCTTCCGCGGAACCGTTATTGATGCTGTTCGCAGCACCACCGCAAAAGCACGCGGGCTGTAAAAATCTAGTTTCAGCTATCTCGCGAGCATTCCACAACTCCACAGTAAGTGTTTGGGTATTCACGCGAGTGGTTGTTTTTAGGCAGTCACGCAAATTCCCACCAACCCAGCAATAACGCGAATTAAAAAGTCGCTTAGGTATGTTTCCTAAGCGACTTTTTTGCATCCTTTGTTTTCGCAAGCGAAAAGATAAAACGTGTCTACCTTTCTCGGACTATTGCTTCACTTACCGCTTTCTTAAAGTGCTTTCTTTCGAGCGCGAACAGCGACCATAACACCCATTGCTAGAACACAAGCAATACCTGCTATGACGCCAACAAGACCTGCGCTGTCACCTGTTTGAGGAGTCTTGCCTTCGGTTTTGTTGCCATTTGTGTTTTTCTGAGAATCCGAGTCTCCTGAATTGTCAGAACTTCCTTCCTGATTTGCATTTCCTGGGTTGTCAGGATTTCCCGAGTCGTCTGGATTAGTTGGTTCTTCTTTTTCAGGTTCTGTAATTTTGAAAGTGGTAGAAGCCTCTCCGTTTTTAGAGACAATTGTAATTACGTGTTCACCTACTTGAAGGGTTTTAACATATTCACCGTTTAAGGTAACAACGGTACTTCCTTCTCGTACAGTGCGATGCTCACTGTCAAGGGTTACCCCATCAATCTCTACTCTTACAAAATCATTAAAGTCTGCATCGGAACGGAACGTGAGATCAGTTTCTTCTCCTTTGATAACGGTTTGATTATTTCCTTCAATGATGACCGGAAGCTTTTTGATTATCGTATCAGCAAGAGCAATAGAGGTAGTACCTTCCTGGTCTTTGAAGCAAGCACCGCAATCCCCACATATCCAATATTCAATGTTTCCTTGTTCAGTAGTGGTTGCATCTTTTGCAGGAACCTTCACTAATGGTTTTTTATGATTTGTTCCATCTTCAGAACCGTACTCTTCACCACAAACGTCGCATTTTGCTTTTGTGACACAAGTAGCGGTTCCGCCCTCATGATTAGCTAATACAGAAACAGGCTTTTCTGCCGTGTAAGTAAAACCATCATTAGTTTTTAACTCTACGCATACCGTAAAGGTATTTTGATTCGTGCTGTAATTGCTTGCTGGCAAAGTAGCGGAAACTTGCCCATCAGCAACTACGAAATTTATACTGCCGCCCTTGTCGGTAAAGTTATATTTGCAAGACTCAACAGATACTCCATCTGGCAACGCAGCCGTAAATGAGTAGTCTTGCGTTACGCAAACCTTATCAGCACCAGTTATGGAAACTGCAGGAATAACTTGTTTTGCGGTTTCGATCTTGCAGTAGTTGCACTGCTGCCAATACTTGCCGCTCTCGCTTTTCCACTCATATGAGTGAACACACGTATAACCACATTCGCTACATTTGCCATTTTCCCAAATGTGACTACCTTCAGAAGAAGCTACAACTTGTCCACAACACTCCCATACTTGTTGGTGTTTTTCTGCAGTAGAATTCCAAGAAGCTTCCGCATTCACATGAATGCCAGGATTCTCTTCTCCCGTAAAGGTATGAGAATCGTTTCCTTCCACTTTTCCGCAGTCTTTACAAGAGTAGTAATACACTGCTTCAGTTTTGCAGTTGCCTGAAGTTTTCAATGCTTCAGGCTTTACCGTAGTAGCTGTAAAGGTATGCGTACCAGTTTCTTCCCACTGAGCAGTTAAGGTTATATTTTCAGTTACAGGAGTATTGAAACTCCATGACTCGCTACCCTTCTTCCATCCTTTGAAGGTGTGGCAGCTCCACGTAGGGCTAGAAGGCTCAGATACGGTATACCCTTTAAGAACGTATTGGGTATCTACTTTGCTCCCTCCGTTACTATCAAAGGTTACAGCGAGCTTTGCAGCTGAAGGAACGTTTGATGTGTCGTTACCTAAAAACGTGGTATAGGTGTCCGGATCGCTACCTACTGCGTTACGAGTAATAGCACCACCGCCATTTGTAATTACATCTTCATTAACGGTGCCACCGTTTGCATACATGGTAGAGCCGGAAGTTAACTTTATAGTGCCATCAACCACAGCAGTACCTGTAAGGGTAAAAGAAGAAGCCGCTCCCACATAAAGCGCTGTAGAATCCCCTGCAGCCGTACAGTTTGTAATGATTCCGCCATTCATAGTAAAGCTTCCGCTATCAACATAAACGCCGCCGCCATAGCCACTTTTTCCATCATGCGTAACAGAACAGCCTGTGATATTGCCACCGTTCATTATCAACTTACCGCCAGCAACATAAATGCCGCCTCCGTTGTAGGATCCCTTATTAGACCCCACTTCGGTTCCCGTACCACCTGTAATGGCGCCTGTTTTATTTTCGCTAGAATCTTCAATTGTTAATGTTGCGTTAGATTCAACCGTGATAACGCTATTGTTCTTACTTGCGTTTTGATAAGTAATTGTGTGGCCATTTAAATCGAGCGTAACAGTTTTGGAAACTACCAGATTTTCATTAACAACATAGTCCCTATCAAGAACAATCTTTCCGCCTTTATTGAGCGCGTTCTGTAAATCGGTATAGTCTTTCTGAACATACTGGGCTTTCAGGGTAATGTTCTCATTGACTGAATCATTATTGAAATCCCATTTTTGATTATTAGAGGTATACCATCCAGAGAAATAATATCCTTCTATTGTTGGTTCTGGAGTTGGTTCGGAAATAGCATGACTTTTTAATACGTACTGAGAAGCAACCTCGGTGCCGCCATTACTATCAAAAGTAACCTCTAGCTTTGCTGAATCGTCAATATTACCAACGCCTCCCGAAGTAGTTAAAACACTTCCTCCAAACGTGGTATAAGTGTCCGCATCAGTATCGGTAATTATTCGAGTGACTTTTCCTGAATTTTGAGTATATACATTACCTGTAATAATACCGCCATGAGCATAGAGATAAGAAGTTCTACCGTTGCCGCCGCCTGATATTTCTACTGGTCCCTCAACCCTAGCCCCATCAGTTATTTCAAAACTAGAGCCCTCTCCGGCTGTTTCAACAACACCAGCATTACCATTTGTAACCTCACAAGAAGTAATAGAGCCTCCATTCATGATGAATTGTCCACCATAGCTAACAAATACAGCACCACCTGAAGCCGCTGAACAGTTGCTAATAGAGCCTCCATTCATGATGATAGTACCTGCTGGATAATGATTGTTTGAAGTGTCTTTATAGGCATCCGCAAATATGGCACCACCAAGATTGGCAGAACAGCCAGTAATAGTGCCACCATTTATGGTAAGTTTGGCACCGTGGTAGAGGTAGATACCTCCACCATAAAAAGAGCTAGAAGTTTGAGTTCCTGTACCGCCCGTAATGGTGCCTGTTTTACTTTCGCTCGAGTCATTAATAATGAGCTCTTTTTCTGACTGAATTTCAATAACGCTAGCCTTCGCGTTAGGGTTTTCATACTTGATTGTGTGACCATTTAAATCCAGAGTAACAGGACTTTGGTTATTGATACACAACCTTGTATCAATGGTGTAATCCTTTTCAAGAGTGACTGTGGAGTTTTTATCCACAAGATTTTGCAATTCTTGATAATCAGCGTTGCCAGTAGTATCCGCAAACGACATTGCAGGCGTAATAGCAAACGCCAAGCAAAACGTAGTAAGCAAACCAAGAATTAGCTTTTTCATTCTTATCAAATCCTTACGCAGAAGCATACAGAGCCACTTAAAGCTTAGATACTTTAGAATGAGGGAGGCTAGTCTTAAGCCTCCCTCATTTATTCCATATATACCGCTTTTATCTAATTGGTAATTCTACCATTTAGCGCTTTTCTTCCAGCTGACTTTCCAAGAATTATTGAAAAAGCTGCCCACTTATTTCATCAAAGAACAGATTGCCTGAGCAAATGCTACTGGATCGTCAACTTCCATACCCTCCAAAATGAGAGCCTGGTTATAAAGAAGACCAGCATACTTCTCTACCTTTTCGGTATCTCCCGCCTTCTGAGCATCCTTCAAAACGCTAAAGATTTCATGGCCTGCGTTGATTTCAAGAACACGCTGTGCACGAATATTTTCGCCACCAGGACCCATTTTCAAAGTCTTTTCCATCTCAAGAGAAATTGGACCTTCAGTAGTGATGCATGCAGGAGCATCGCTCAAGCGAGAAGAAACTGCCACCCTGGAAACTTCGTCACCTAATGCATTCTTCATAGCAGTGAAGAGTTCTTCATTTTCCTTAGTGATTTCCTCAGCAGCGCTCTTTTCGTCCTCAGTTGCCAAGTCGAGCTCGCCAGTTGCAACGTTAGTAAGAGCCTTTTCCTTATACTCACGCATTGCAGTCATGCAGAACTCGTCAACATCCTGAGTGCAGAGCAATACGTCAAATCCCTTGGTAAGAACAGTGCTTACAATAGGCATCTTTGCAAGGCGATCAACATTGTCACCTGCAGCATAATAGATTGCACCCTGTTCCTCAGGCATTGCCTCAAGGTATTCGTCCAAGGTAACCATCTTCTTCTGTTTTGCAGAATAGAAGAGGAGCAAGTCGGAAAGCTTGTCAGCATCCATTCCGTAGGAAGAATAGATGCCGTACTTAATGCCACGGCCGAAGTTCTCGAAGAAGCCTTCATACTTCTCACGATCGTTGTCGCGCATCTTGTCCAATTCGCCCTTAATCTTCTTTTCAAGACGCTTAGCAATTGCACGAAGCTGATTGTTTTGCTGCAAGGTTTCGCGAGAAATGTTGAGGGTCAAATCCTGGCTATCAACAACACCACGTACAAAGTTGTAGTAATCAGGGAGCAAGTCTTCGCACTTTTCCATAATGAGAACATTAGAGCTGTACAAAGCAAGGCCCTTTGTGTATTCAGTGCTGTACAAATCGAATGGCTGACGGCCTGGAATAAACATCAATGCGTCATAGGAAAGCGCACCTTCTGCATGAACCGAAATGTTTGCAATTGGATCGGTGAAGTCATGGAAGTTTGCCTTGTAGAATTCATTGTACTCCTCTTCAGTTACTTCAGACTTCTTGCGCTTCCAAATAGGAATCATAGAATTGATGGTTTCTAATTCCTTTACGGTTTCGTACTCAACCTGATAGTCATCGCCTGCGTCCTCTGGCTTTGGCAAAGGATTCTGATGCTCGCATTCCATCATGATTGGATAGCGAACATAATTGCTGTACTGCTTAATCAAGCTCTTGAGTTCATACTCAGAAAGGAAGAGGTCGTAATTCTCCTCTTCAGTGTTTTCCTTGAGGGTAAGAATGATATCGGTGCCGTGGGTGTCCTTTTCGCAAGGAGTGATAGTGTAGCCCTCAACTCCGTCGCTTTCCCAAGAAAATGCCTGGTCAGAACCGTATGCCTTGGTAATAACAGTTACTTTTTGTGCAACCATGAAAGAAGAGTAGAAGCCAACACCAAACTGGCCAATGATGTCTACCTCTTCGCCCTGCTGTTCAGCATTTTCCAACTTAAAGTCGAGGCTTCCAGAATGAGCAATGGTGCCCAAGTTGTTTTCCAAATCCTCTTCGGTCATACCAATACCAGAATCGGAAACGGTAATAGTGCGAGCCTCTTTGTCGAACGCTACGTTAATAGAAAGGTCGTCCTTGCCAATTTTGATAGAAGAATCGGTGAGGGATTTAAAGTAGAGCTTATCAACTGCGTCGGATGCGTTGGAAATAAGCTCGCGCAAAAAGATTTCTCGGTTGGTGTAAATTGAGTTGATCATCAGATCAAGAAGCTTTTTGCTTTCGGTTTTAAACTGCTTCATTCTGCCTCCTGTTTTTCAAAACCAAGAGCAGGGGTCCCTGTGGAGAACGCGCCATGCCCGTGTTAAATACCAAAATTCAGCTTCATCAACGCAGGTAAGCTTGGCCACTTTCGGAAATCCTCACTCCTGAAATTGAGGTTTTCTTAGCGAAAAGGTTGAACTTCTGCATCTATAAAGCTTCAAACGTGTACGAGATGCGTTTTTAGCGCTTAGGCACACCTTTAGCACTCGAAGGTTGTGAGTGCTAATAAACGATTGTATTCACTTGAAAACGGATGTCAACACGAAGCAGATTTGCTCCACAAAGGATGCATGGAGCTTGTTGCTTGAGAGAAAATCTCGCCTGCCAAACAGGAAAGGACATCTGTGATGCACTGCCTTGTTTCGTCGTCCATGGTTTTGAGAGAAGAAGCAAGAACGGGAAGTGCCTTCGGAAGTGCTGCAGGCAAATCCTCAATATGATCTGATTGGGCAAGCTCTGCCAGATAATCAACGGCACCAAAACAAATTCCCAAGAATTGAGCCTTCTCTTCGAACGACAAAGAATCAACCCAACCGTCAAAAACCTGCTCGGAGAAACGAGAGAGCACGGTGGTGTCCTGGTCAAACACAAAATCTCTCTCATGGATTCGCCACGTAAACGGCTGATGCTGCATAAGCCCTAGCGCAGATGATTCCACTACCTGAGGAGGAACCAAGTCGTAGAAGAGCTTTCCAAACACTGACTCGCTTGGAACATACTTGTGGTAGTACGGACCTGAAGCAGTTGCGAGCCCTACCCCCTGAACAAAAGCCTTTTCTTTTTGCTGCCTTTTGTAGGCCTCAACCTCAGTAAAAGGAAAGCCAGGGCCATCAAAGCTATAGGCGTCTACTAAAACGCGCTCGGTTTCGTAAGCGCAATGCTTAGCGCAGTAAAACGCCAAATTGCCACCTTTTGAGTGGCCACCCACGCGCACTACAAGCTGGTTAGCACTTGAAGAGCTTCCCAGCGCTGACTCAACCACCATGTCTAGATAGTCTTTCGCCATAATCTGTGATGGAATTGGGCTCATGATTGCCAGCAGGAAATCCTCTTCCCATCCCGTGACAGTGCTGTCGGTGCCCCTGAACGAGACAAACAACGACCCATCAGGAATACGAAACGTCACTGCGGCAAATTGATTTAAGTTGGAAGGGTCCACTTCGCACACTGCATCTGACACCCTCACGGCTTCGTACCGAGGACACTGACCCAAGGCATCCATAAAATCATCGGCCACTTCGTTAAACCAGAAAATGTCTGCTTCCTGACCACGAGGGATTCCATTCAATGCGGGACCCAAATACACCCCCGCCTTACGCGTTACTTGAGGGAAAAGCGTAGTGTCGAGTTCGAAAGAAGGGTCTTCCTTAAACATCAGCGAGTTTTCCCACTGAAGATAAGAGGCTACTGAAAGGACAAACGTATCCATCTTATCGAAAGGCTTTTCCGAAAAGGAATCCTTTTCTTCCCTCAATAAGTCCAGAAGAGTTATGAATTTCTTGTCCTCCATTAGCGAATACCTAAGCCTCCCATGTTGTTAAAGCGCGAGCGCAAATACTCGTCAGGAAGATACGTGTCACAAATCTCATCGATGACATCATTAGGAGGAATTTCTCGCGTTCTTTCATCTGCGCGAAGAAGCGATGTGACGGTAAAGAAGATATTGACCACCATAAACACTGCCAAGCAAGAAGAAATAACTTTGTAGCTGAGACTCTCAACGTTTACGTGCGCGAAAATCTTATCGCAAATTGGAACTCCTAAGCGAAGCCACAAAACGCCAATTGCTCCCCAGAGAATTGAGTGAGCCAAGTCAGTTCTTCCGTTGAAATTGCAGGGCCAGTCCTGGTAGCTCCAGGCAACAACGCCCCAGAAGGTTTCCATAGCCCAATGAGCCAAATACTCGAGGCCGCCACCTACAACTCCTGCCACCAGAAAGAGCACAAGCGTTGGGAGCGCAAGGAAAGGCTCCAAAATAAGAAGCATCACCGATGCAGCAGCGCCATAGATAGGAGAGAACGGACCCCATACCAATCCCGCTCT
>JBJEKV010000108.1:0-3419 GCA_051878815.1 Anaerotardibacter sp.
CAATCTGAAGGTCATTAAGACGTGCCTTCAAGGTGTTAATCATGGCGAAAACTGATTCGTTCATAGCAATTCCTATCGATACTGCATCTTCATTGCGCGATCAATTTCGCGCTTTGCGTCGCGTTTAGCCATTGTTTCTCGTTTATCGTAGAGCTTCTTGCCTCGTGCAACCGCAAGCTCCAACTTAACGCGAGAGTTCTTATCAAAATACATTTTGATAGGCACAAGCGCCATACCCTTTTCGGTGGTTTGACGCTCCATCTCTCTAATCTCTTTACGATGAAGCAGCAATTTGCGTTTTCTGTCGGGATCAACGTTGGCGATATTGCCATGGCTGTAAGGAGCAATATGGAGATTATGAAGCCATACTTCCCCTTTACGAATAAGCGCAAAGCAATCAGTGAGCTGACAGTTATTCTCGCGAAGAGAACATACTTCAGTTCCGGTAAGCACAATGCCTACCTCAGTAGTCTCGATAATTTCATATTCATGAAACGCTCGTCTATTCTTTGCAATAAGTTTTGATTCTTTAACCATAATTACATTCCTGGGACGAAGGAAACATCTTCGTCCAAATCCATAATGAAGCGAGTAAGCAAATCTACTGTTCGCTCAAGGTCTTTCAAGCACAATACCTCAGTTGGGGTATGCATATAGCGAAGCGCAACGGATACAAGTCCTGTTGCCTTACCACCACGAGACATCTGAATCTCTCGTGCATCGGTGCCGGTAACGGAAGGCTCTGCTTCAATCTGGAAGCGAATATCTTCTGCCTGTGCAGCAGCAACCAAACGATTGAAAACAACCGGATTAATGTTTGGACCACGCGCAATTACGGGACCTTGTCCACAGGTAATTTCGCCATACTTAGTCTTATCAATTCCTGGATAGTCTGTTGCATGAGTAACGTCGAGTGCAATACCAACATCAGGATTAACGCCATAGGTGGAAGTAGTTGCGCCACGAACGCCAATTTCTTCCTGAACCGTGCCTACACAGATGTAGTCACCTGGTGCTCCGCCGCGTGCTTTAAGCTCTTCCATAACACGGGTTGCAATATACACACCCATTTTGTCGTCAAAACCACGAGAAACAGCCATGCCTTTGCCGAACTTCTCGAAACCAACGCCGTAGGTAATTACGTCGCCTACAGAAACAAGTTCCTTCACTTTTTCAGCTGGCATACCCAAATCGATAACGAGCTTATCAAGCGGGGTAACAGTTTTGCGCTCATCAGGGCTAATGAGATGAATAGGCTTTCTACCTACTACACCGCGATACGTTCCTGATTCAGTGTGAACATCAACACGCATACCTGGCAAGATGGCAGCATCTACGCCACCAACCATAGACACGTAGAGGAAACCTTGAGGGTCGATATAGGTAACCATCAAACCCACTTCGTCCATATGGGCGGTAATCATTACGGAAGGGCCATTTCCGTTGCCTTTCAGTGTTGCATGAACCGAACCCATAACATTCGTTTCAATTTCGTCAGCAACTTCAGCCAAACGAGTACGAACCAACTCGGCAACTTGCGTTTCAGAGCCAGTTACGGAAGGAGTTTCAAGGAGTGCTTTAAGGTATTTCTTATCAACTTTAGTCATACTATTCCTCACAAACTAAAACAATTTTCCCTGAAATTATACCCTGTTCCTTCTTTTTCTCTTGAACAGGATAGATAAGCCGCACTTCTTTTTCTCAAACTTAATGCTTTGCGGCGAGCACGATATCTTAAACACTTCTTGCGGCTACACAAGTGTAAACGTTAAGCGCTTTAAACGAGGAATTGCCTCTACGAGCTCTACTTTGAGCATCTGGCCTAAGCGATACACTTTTCCTGAATCAGAGCCCGTAAGCGTATAGCGAACTGGATCGTAAGAGAAGTATTCGTCCCCTAAATCACGAATTGGCACACGACCTGTTGCCGTATTATCCAAGCGAACAACAAGGCCAAACGTTGAAACAGAAACAATTACTGCATCAAAGGTAACACCCACGAATCCTTGCATATACTCAACCAGTTTAAGTTTCTGAGAATCGTGCTGAGCTTTATCAGAGACGCGCTCCATTTCTGAGCAATGGCCTGAAATCCAATCGAGTGCATCGGCCTCAGCACTAAACGATTCAGTTTTACCGAAGTAAGCATGCTTTATCATGCGATGAACATACAAGTCAGGATAACGCCTAATTGGACTGGTGAAATGACAATACGTATCAAGCGCAAGGCCGTAGTGACCTTCATTGTGGCCTGCATATGCTGCTCGCTTCATGCTGCGCAACAAGAGATTACTAATGAGCTCGTGTTGAACGGTTGTTCCTTTAATAGTAAGTGCCTTCTGGAGCATCTTTGGATTGCCGTCAATAAACAACCTTTTGTCGAGCGTCCTGAATACCGGGAACTCTTGAAGTATTTCGTACAAATTCGAAAGACTATCGCCATCAGGTGCTTCATGGATTCGATACATGCACGGCATTTCCTTAGTTGAAAGCAATTCAGCAACCAGATTGTTGGCAAGAATCATAGCCTCTTCAATCATCTGGGTTGCAAACGTTTTACGCCTAAACAGCACGTCAATAGGTATGCCGTTTTCATCAAGCTTAACGCGTGCCTCTACCCTATCAAAATCCATACAGCCATCTTTATAGCGCTTCTGGAACAAGCGCTTCGCAACATCATGTAAGTCATGAACCTTACGAGCAAGAAGGTCTATTATTTCGTCAGACAAAACAACGGAACCCTCCGGAACGTCACAAGCCTTAAACGCATGATAATCTCCTGGGCAATCAAGGAGAACCTGGGCCTGTTCATAGGAAAGACGTGCTTTAGAGCGAATTACCGATGGATAAACCTCATAAGAAAGAACCTTGCCTGCACGAGATAGATGCGCCTCAACCGTAACCGCCAAACGATCTTGAAGCGGCACCAAAGAGCAGAGGTTGTTACTAATAACCTCAGGAAGCATTGGGATGACGCGGTCTACGAGATAAACCGAAGTTCCTCTCCTGCGCGCAGTTAAATCAAGTGCGGAATTATAGGCCACGTACTGAGAAACGTCAGCAATATGAACACCAAGCCAGTACCCATCTTCTTCGCACTTGATAGAGATAGAATCGTCAAAATCGCGCGCGTCAACCGGGTCAATCGTAAAGACAAACTCGTTTCGCAAATCCTTATAGCCTGCGCGAAGCGCTGCATCTACATCAAGACTGCACGCATTTGCCTCTTCGATAACCTGTTCAGAGAATTTCGTCTCAAGCCCATTTTCGGCAATAATAATATCGATTCCCACACGAGAATCATCTTCATGACCAAGCACACGGGTAATACGACCGGTTGCTGCGGTTGTGCGCGTTGGATAATCTACAATCTCACACTCAACCAAATCCCCTTCTTGAATCTCGGGATTGTCGGAGCG
>JBJEKV010000109.1:0-15063 GCA_051878815.1 Anaerotardibacter sp.
CTCATGCAGGGCATTTCTTTTTTGTTCTGAGCGCCTTGAGGGCGCTTTTTTTGTTGGTAGTTTATTTGTTTTCCCTTACAATTTTTGCATGGAAAAATTAGACAACATTATCATTACCGCTCTTTCGTTTATTAAAGAACGAAAAGCTTACGGTATTCACTTGCTAAAAGTATTCTTGGTGCTCTTCGCTCTCTCTTTTGCATTAGAGAGCACCTTGTTTAATATGAACTATTACCGTTCTCTCTCGTATGATCAGATTTGCCTTGATGAAGAACTGACCTTGCAAGAAACGGAAGATCACACTTCGTATAAGCTTACTGAAAACCAGAGCTTCATTGAGTTCCATGGCTTAAACACTGAACTTGAGAATATTTATCTTGAGTTTGATTCAAACCAGCCTGCTCAGAAAGTTCAAGTATCTATTACCTTTACCGATTCTGCTCATTCAACCTACTTCTATTCAACTGAGTATACGGAAGGGGTACCGGTAACAGATGTCTTGACCAATGTTGAGCAAAGTAAATATCTCTACCTTAACGCTTCTGGGTATGTTGATAGTCTTCGCATTGAGTTTACGGGAGAGAACCTTCAGTATCCTATTTTGCTCAATTCGGTTTCTATTAATAAACCGCAACCATTTGATTTCAATACAACACGATTCTTCGTTTTTCTTTTCGTCTTACTTTTGCTGTACGTATTTAGGCCAAAATCGAGCATCTATAGCTGCTTTATCACCGAGCGCCCGTTGAAGTCAAAAGTATGCATTTGTATTGCAACGGCTATTGAAATCGTTATTATCACCAGCTACCTTTTGCTTGGCTCTAACTTAGTAGGCGTCGCAACCGAAAACTACAACAACGGCTCCTGGGATGGTAAGAGTATTGTGAACACCTACGAGGTAGGTGGCGATAACGCGCAGCAATACGCTGAGCTCGCAAAAGCAATGGCTGATGGCCAGCTCTATCTCGAAATTGATCCACCTGAGTGGCTTGTTAATATGGATAATCCGTATGACAAGGGTGCTCGTGATGAGCTCCAAAAAGAAACGGGCGAGGAATACCTCTTCGACGTGGCCTACTATGAGGGGCATTACTACGTCTACTTTGGTGTAGTTCCAGTTCTGCTGTTCTATCTGCCGTTCTATCTCTTGTTTGGGTCGAACTTCCCAACTGCAATAGGTGTCCTGATAGGCATAATCATGTTTATGCTGGGCTGTACGGCGCTCCTTGATAGATTTGCTCGTTATCACTTCAAGCGCGTAAGCTTGGGTCTTTTCTTGCTCTTGCAGATTCCCCTGATTTTCTGTTCAGGCATTTTATATCTTGCGAAGTTCCCTACGTTCTATTCGCTCCCAATTAGTCTTGCTATGGCGTTTGTGGTCTGGGGTCTCTATTTCTGGATGCGCGGCCGAAGCTCTGACAACGCATGGGGTTGGTACCTGATTGGTTCTTTATGTATGGCGATAGTGGTCGGCTGCAGGCCTCAGTTCCTCGTGTTCTCCTTGTTGGCCTTCCCGCTGTTTTGGCGAAAGTTCATCACCGAGGGTCATATTCGAACAAAGAAGGGCTTCAAGGAATTCGTCTGCTTGTTGCTTCCTTACTTTATTGTTGCAGCAGGAATTATGATGTATAACAAGGCGCGCTTCGGATCGCTCACTGATTTTGGTGCGAACTACAACCTAACCGTTAATGACATGACAGCACGCGGAACTAATCCAGGCAGATTTTTGCCAGCGCTTTTTGCCTACTTCTTCCAGACGCCAAATACGGTCGGGGTGTTCCCATGGATTCAGGCGGTTGATTTTGAGACAACCTACCTTGGCCAGACCATTAAAGAAGTAACATACGGCGGCATTTTCGCATGCTTGCCAATTCTTTGGATTTTGGTTTTCTCGAAGCGAATTCTAAAATACCGCTTCCGTGTTCGTTCAACTAATACTATCGCTGGCGTTGTTTGCGTAATGTTGATTTCGGGTGTGGTGGTAGCGCTGTTGGACGCGCAAGCTGCGGGTATTTTGCAGAGATATTATGCCGACTTCAGCTTTATGTTCTTGATATCGGCGGTTTTGCTGGCCTTTATTGTCAACGAAGCGTTTAGGAATGATAACGAAAACTACAACTTCTTTATTAGGGCGCTTTTAGTGTTGGCGGGAATTAGTGTGCTGTATTCCTTCTTACTGTGCTGGGTTCCTGAAACTGGTTGGGTTTCGGATATCTATCCGTGGGTATACCAAGATGTAATTGAGATGTTCAACTTCTGGACATAATTTCGCGAAGAGGGCCTCCTGGAACATTTTGAACTGCCTCCCATTTTTTGGACAGAGAAAAGGGAGACAGTTCATCCTAGGAGGTTTTTTGTTAGGCAGGGCTCATCGGGCAAGGTTGTTCGACAGAAGTTGCTTAACTCATAAAACCATCATCTCAATTAATTTCGCTCATAAAAGGCCGAGAAAGCACAAGCGGGGTAGCTATTGGGATACTTGCCTAAGCAATTAGGGTACTTACCTATTTGAGCTGTTGGTGAGCGGTAATATGAAAATAGCGAACGGCAAGAAGATATCTTCAAATCCCCACTTACCGAAACAGTTCAATCTCTACTCAAAATCGAATACATCAATTTCTTAACGAGAGTAAAATTTACTAAGCTTATGAAAGCATGATTTTTTGATGAGAGGAGAGGTATGTCACAGTTGACCGAAATCCGCTGGCATGCTCGCGCAGGACAAGGCGCAGTAACCGCAGCGAAGCTCGTTGCAGACACCGCAATGCTGCAGGGCAACTTCATTCAGGCAATGCCTGAATACGGTCCAGAACGTACGGGTGCACCTTTGAAGGCTTATACTCGCGTATCAAGCGATCCAATTGAGGTACACAACAACATTCAGAACCCAGATATCGTTATCGTATTGGATGACACTCTTTTGGAAACCACCAATGTTCTTGAGGGCATGGCCGAAGATGGAATCTTGATCTTTAACACCACTAAGACCGTTGAAGAGGCACGCGCACTTGCTGGTGCTCCTGCTTCCATGAAGGTTGCAGTAGTTGATGCAACTGGTATTGCATTGGCAACCATTAAGAAGGATATGCCTAACACTCCTATTGTTGGTGCTTTGGCAAAGGTATCCGGTTTGTTCCCAATTGAATTGGTTAAAGAGCGCCTCATTATTACCTTCGGTAAGAAGTTCTCCCAGGAAATGATTGACGCAAACCTCGAAAGTGCTGATCGCGCATATCAGGAGGTGCAGGAATAATGGCATTTGACGGTTCTAATTACGAAAACTGGAAGCCATCTGACTTCACTATTGGTTATGTATGTCCAGAAGGTGGCACTTCAGTAAACTGCCAAACCGGTGGCTGGCGTTCCATGCGTCCAATTTGGGATGCTGAGAAGTGCAGCAACTGCATGCTTTGCTGGGTATACTGTCCAGATTCATCCATCCAGGTTCGTGACGGTGAAATGACTGGCATCGATCTTGAGCACTGCAAGGGTTGCGGTGTTTGCGTAAACGAATGCAAATTTGGCGCTTTGGAATTGATTCCAGAAGCTGAAGCTCAGGAAAAGGAAGGGGAGTAGTCATGGCTGAAAAGAAAATGTTTTCTGCTACTGGTAACCAGATGGTAGCTGAAGCTATGCGTCAGGCAGCTCCAGACGTAATGGCTGCATATCCTATTACTCCTCAGACCACTATTGTTGAGGGTTATGCAAAGTTTGTTGCTGACGGAAGAGTACACACCGAATATGTACCAGTAGAATCTGAGCACTCTGCTCTCTCTGCATGTATCGGTGCTTCTGCTGCAGGTGCTCGTGTTGCAACCGCAACAAGCTCTCAGGGCTTGGCTTTCATGTGGGAGGAACTCCACATTGCTTCCGGTATGCGTTGCCCAATTGTTATGGCAAATGCAAACCGTGCACTTTCCGCACCTATTAATATTCATGGTGACTATTCTGACATTATGTCTGCTCGTGATACTGGTTGGCTTATGATGTTTGCTGAAACTGCTCAGGAAGCATATGACAACACTGTTATCGCATTCAAGGTTGCAGAAGATAAAGACGTTTTGCTTCCTTGCCTCACCACTCTTGATGGTTTTGTTACTACCCACGCTATGGACTGCTGCGTTTTGGAAGAAGACGAAACAGTAGCAAACTTCGTTGGTGAGTACACTCCACTTTATCCATTGCTCGACACCGACAATCCAGTTGGCCAGGGCATGTTCGCAACTCTCGGTAACGGCTACATGAAGTATAAGCTCACCGAGCGTCGTGCTGCTGAAGGCGCTCTTGCTAAGTTTAAAGAGCACGGCAAGGCTTGGGCTGAGATTGTTGATCGTCCATTCGACATTATTGACGCATGGGAATGCGAAGACGCTGACTACATCATTATTGCTATGGGTGCAGCAGCAGGTAATGCTCGCTTTGCAGCTCGCAAGCTTCGCGAAGAAGGCAAGAAGGTTGGCGTAGCAAAGATTCGCATTTATCGCCCATTCCCTGGTGCGCAGCTCGCAGAAATCTGCAAGAACGCTAAGGCTGTTGCAGTATTTGACCGTGCAGATGCTTTTGGTGCACAGCATGCTCCATTGGCAGCTGACGTTCGTGCTACCTTCCAGGCAGAAAAGATTGGCGCTGAAGTTTATGACTACGTAGTTGGTCTTGGTGGCGCTGACATTACCCTCTCTCAGATTTATGAAGTATTCGAAGATCTTGAGGCTGGTAACAACACTAACACTGTTAAGTATCTTGGTATTGAAGAGTAAAGGGGGCATGTAATGGCTAACATTAAAGAATTATCTGCACGCCCTGAAAATTTGGCTCCAGGTCATCGTTTGTGTGGCGGTTGTGGCGCATCCATTGCTGTTCGTCAGGTATTGATGGGTCGCAATGATTACGATGTAGTTTGCGCTTCTGCAACTGGTTGTTTGGAAGTATCCACCACTATCTTCCCTGATAATGCATGGAACGTTCCATTCATCCACAATGCATTCGCTAATGCAGGTGCTACCATTTCTGGTGTAGAGGCTGCATATAAGGGTCTCCAGCGTGCTGGCAAAATTCCTGCAGACAAGAAGATCAAGTTCGTTGCTTTCGGCGGCGACGGTGGTACTTACGACATCGGCTTGCAGTCTTTGTCTGGTGCTATGGAGCGCGGTCATGACATCGTTTATGTATGCTATGACAACGGTGCTTACATGAACACTGGTATTCAGCGTTCTTCTGCAACCCCTAAGGGTGCATGGGCAACCACTTCTGAGGTTGGTAAGGTACAGCAGGGCAAGATAGAGAAGCGCAAGGATCTCACTTCTATCATCGCTGCTCACGGTGTTCCTTACGTAGCTCAAGCTTCTGTAGGTCACTGGCGTGACTTGGTAAACAAGGCTGAGAAGGCTATTGCTGTTGACGGTCCTGCATTCTTGAACATTTTGGCTCCATGCCCTCGCGGTTGGCGTATCGGTTCTGATCAGACTGCAGAGATTTGCCGTTTGGCAGTTGACACTAAGTTCTGGCCTTTGTTTGAGGTTGAGAATGGTAAGTGGAAGCTCACCCCAGTTCGTGAGAAGAACCTTAAGCCAGTAGTTGACTTCTTGAAGCCACAGGGTCGCTTTAAGCACTTGTTCAAGCCTGGTAATGAGGCTTTGCTTGAAGAGATTCAGAATGATGTTGATGACTTCTGGGCATATCTTGAAGGCCGCGTAGAGGGCTCCAAGAATCTCTAATCTCTCATCTTGTATAGAGGACGCTGAAATATTTCAGTTGATCCCCTTCATATATTTGCCGAAGAACCTGGCCCTTGCTTGAAGCTTGGGCTGGGTTCTTTAGTTTTCGCAAGGAATATAGCAGCTAAACAAAACGCTGATGTCGTCAGGAGAGCCGTTTTCTTGAGCTAGACGCACGAGGGACTCAACATGCGCTTCGAAAAGCGCAAGCGCTTTGTCGGTGTCGATGGTGTATGTAGCTGTCTCTTCTTCTATTTCGGTCAGGTTAGTTGGAACCGCGTACGAAGACGCTTCGCCGGTGTTTACTGGGTTAATATCTGATGCGCAATCATCTTTACAATCTGCCGATTCGCAAGCATTTATCTCTTCAAAAGGAACCAATAAGCCCATTAACTCATTTTGGAGTTCAGTAAGGGACTGCTCTAAGAATGAGTGAGGGATGTACTCCCAAAAACCATCGGAGCAGGAGAAGATAATATCGCCTGGTTCAAGCTTGAATGCTTTATAGATATCGAAGGGATACGTATTTTCGCCACCCAAAAACTTGGTCACAACATTGCAGTCAGAGGCAGGATATCCAATACCTAAGGAAGCTTTATAGTTTGCAAGCGTGTGGTCTTTTGAAAGTGGCTGTGCTGTTTTACCAGAAAAGTGATAGGTTCTCGAGTCTCCGGCATTGAAAGGAATGCATACGTAGAAAGGCTTCAGTATTTCGTTCTCATGAGACGAGCTCATATTGGTAGGAACAGGGCTTTTTTGATACTGGAATCCGCAGAGTTGAAAACCTGAGCAAACGCTATATCCTTGCTCTCTCTTTGGATGAGCTGATTGCTCTTTGCTTACCTGCTCAGCACATTCTTTTAGCTTTTCCGCAAGAGTCTTTTCCTGAACCTTCTGCTCAAGAAGAAAGCTTGCGCCTGCAAGTGCCGCTTCGTTTCCGCGAGCACTTCCTCCAACGCCATCAAAAACTGCTCCTATCGCAGTGGTTTTTGGGTCAAGAGAGCTAAATTCGCAACCTTCTTTCCATGAAGAAGCAGAAGAGATTTGAGTTGTTTTGACTCGAACAACTTCGCTAAAATGCGTTTCTTCTTCAGGATTTTCTGCTCCCGTAAGCACATAAGAAGGGGAAAGTACGCGATCGTCGTTTTTGGTATGAGTTGCTCCGCATGCGGAAAACGAGGAAAAGAGAAACATAAAGCCCTTCTTGCTCTTGGGTGTTTTTGAAGCTCATGCTTTCAAATAATTGCTGGTACTAGTATCTCACGGACTAGCAGTAATTGATAAAAGTTTGCACACAAGGAGCAAAAGGAGTTGCTAAGAGGAGGGGAGTGAAAGTATAGGAGACTAAGGTTACAAGAGAATCACGCCTGTAGGAAAACCGCTGCCACAAGAGAATCACGCCTGTAGGAAAACCGCTGCCACAAGAGAATCACGCCTGTAGGAAAGCGAGGGCGTTAGCGAATCTCATCCATTAACGTAAAAATGCTAGTCTCGGTAGCACACCTGTGCTACTCTAAGTAAAACATATTCTTCAGGGCGAGGTGGAAATCCTCACTGGCGGTAAAGCCCGCGACCCTGCTTAGGCAGGCTGATTTGGTGAAAGTCCAAAGCCAACGGTTATAGTCCGGATGGAAGAAGAAGTAGTATATCTGCAATCAAGATGATTGTTTCTTTTGCTATCTTCCGTTTGTATGCCCTGATTTGTAGAGGGCTTTTTTTATGGCGAAATTAGGTGAAGATAATGGCGAAAGAAGCTGTACAAAAGCACGATAAGCTTGATACCGCAGATTCTTCGAGTGCTTCCGCAAGCACTCTTCAAGGAATTGCGCTTGACGAATACTATATGAAGCGCGCGCTAGAGCTTGCCCAAAAGGGATGCGGTTGGGTAAATCCTAACCCTTTGGTAGGCGCAGTTATTGTTAAAGACGGCCGCGTAATTGGTGAAGGCTGGCATACGCGCTACGGAGAACTTCATGCAGAACGCCAAGCGTTGGCAAATTGCACAGAAGACACCGAGGGCGCAACTATTTATGTCACGCTTGAGCCTTGTTGTCACACCGGAAAAACTCCTCCTTGTACTGAAGCGCTTATTGAAGCAAAATTCGCGCGCGTAGTATGTGGCGCGCCTGACCCTAATCCGCTTGTTGCAGGAAAAGGTTTTGAGACTCTTCGCCAGGCAGGTATTGAAGTAACGGAAAACGTTCTTCTTGATGAGTGTCTTGCTATTAATGAAGTGTTCTTCCATTACATTCGCACTAAAACTCCTTTTGTAATTCTGAAATACGCCATGACCCTTGATGGCAAGATTGCAACGCGCAGCGGTAAGTCGAAATGGATCACGTCTGAGGCTGCGCGAAAGCGCGTTCATGAGGATCGCCATCGCTATTCAGCAATTATGGTGGGAGTTAACACCGTGATTAAAGATGACCCGCTTCTTACGTGTAGGTTGATGGATTTCCAGACAGCTGATTGCGAAAATGAAGCGGTTGCTGTCAAGAATTCAGCTGGCAAAAACGTGCCTTTCTCCGTATCTGATAAAGAAATTGCTCAGCAGCGCAGCCGTTCAGAAAAAGCGCTCGAGCAAGCAATTGATGATGAACTCGAGCAAGAGCTTCTTGACGAAGAGTTTGACGATATTCAGGCACAAAAGAATCAATCAGGCCAGAACAATCGCGTAAAAAATCCCATTCGCATTATTTGCGATACCCATCTGCGCACGCCGCTCAATTCCCAAATTGTCCAGACGGCAATTTCGGTTCCAACCTATATTGCAACAACCGTTTCCGACATGAATAAACATATGCCTTATCGCGAGATGGATGTTGATATCATCGTGTGTCCACCAGCGAATGGTCACGTTGATATGGCAGTACTCTTCGAAAAGCTTGGCGCGCTAGGAATTGACAGTGTCATTGTTGAGGGCGGTGCGGAAATTAATTGGTCTGTTCTTGCCTACGAGCTTGTTAATAAAGTACAGACCTACGTTGCTCCTAAGATTTTTGGTGGTAATGAGGCCCCTTCTCCAGTGGCAGGTTTTGGTGTTGAGGCGCCAAAATATGCCTTCGAGTTCAAGAATATGAAGATCACTCAATTAGGCCCTGATGTTCTTTTGGAATGTGAGGCAAAGTAGATGTTTACGGGAATTATCGAAGAAGTGGGAAAAGTTGCTTCCATTCGCAAAGGTGCTCAATCCTGCGTTCTTACTATTAATGCACACACCGTGCTCGAAGATGTCCATCTTGGCGACTCCATTGCTACCAATGGCGTGTGCCTCACCGTTACTGATTTTTCTTCCTCAAGCTTTTCGGCTGATGTTATGCACGAAACGCTCGACCGTTCTTCTTTAGGAAAGTTGAAGCCGGGAAGTCCAGTTAATTTGGAGCGCGCAATGGCTGCAGGAGGCCGATTTGGTGGCCATATCGTATCGGGCCATATTGACGGGGTAGGTACTATCTCTTCGCTCAAAGAAGACGACAACGCCGTGTGGTACACCATTAAAGCGCCTCAAAAGATTCTGAAATACATTATTGAAAAAGGATCAATCACTATCGACGGCATTAGCTTGACGGTGGCTCGCGTAACTGACACTGATTTTAGCGTTTCTATCATTCCTCATACGCGCGCTCAAACTAACTTAGCGCAGAAGAGGTCGGGGGACGTTGTTAATTTGGAAAACGATTTGGTGGGTAAGTATGTCGAAAAGCTGCTTTGCGTGTCCGACCAGCTTTCGTCTGCACAAGCGCAGGAGAGCGCAGCTCAAATAAGCCCATATGCGAATCGTTTTACGAAACCGGTATCAAAGGGAATAACGGAGGAATTTCTGCGGGCAAACGGATTCTAAAGTTTGGTAAAGCGTGGTCTGGTTCAGTTCTGACTCAATTCTGATTCAAGCACGGCCGGCTTGAATCTACTCCCTGTGAGTTGGTCTATTCAGGTCCGCGCAAAACCCGACTTTATGACGGCTTGTCCACTTAAGAGGTAATACAGCTTTTATCTAGAAAGGTATATAAGATGTTTGAATTTTCAACTATCGAAGAAGCATTGGAGGATTTGCGACAGGGCAAAATTATTCTCTGCACCGATGATCCTGATCGTGAAAATGAAGGTGACTTCATCTGTGCAGCAGAATTTGCTACCACCGAGAACCTTAATTTCATGGCAAGTGTAGGCAAGGGCCTTATTTGCATGCCAATGAGCATCGAGCTTTGTAAAAAGCTTCAATTCCCTCAAATGGTTATGGAGAACACCGACAACCATGAGACTGCTTTTACGGTTTCGGTTGATCACATTGGCACCACCACCGGCATTTCTGCTGTTGAGCGAGGACTTACTGCTCGTATGATTGTTGACGACAATGCAAAAGCTACTGATTTTCGCCGTCCTGGCCATATGTTCCCTCTTATGGCAAAACCCCATGGCGTTCTTGAGCGCAACGGCCACACTGAGGCAACCGTAGACCTTTGTCGCTTGGCTGGCCTCAAAGAGTGCGGTTTGTGCTGCGAGATTATGCGCGAGGATGGTTCCATGATGCGCACTCCTGAACTCATTGAGTTGGCAAAGCAGTATGACATGAAGTTCATTTCCATTAAGGCTTTGCAGGAGTATCGCAAGAAGAATGAAAAGCACGTAAATCCGGTTGCAAATGTAAATATGCCAACAAAATATGGCAATTTCCGCGCTATTGGCTACGTAAACAAGCTTAATGGCGAGCATCACGTTGCTTTGGTTAAGGGCGATATTGGTGATGGCGAAAACGTTTTGTGTCGTGTTCACTCAGAATGCCTCACCGGTGATGCGTTCGGTTCTATGCGTTGCGATTGTGGCGAACAGTTGGCTGCTGCTATGCGTCAGGTTGAGGAAGAAGGTCGCGGCGTAGTTTTGTACATGCGTCAGGAAGGTCGCGGCATTGGTCTTATTAATAAGCTTCGCGCCTACGAACTTCAGGATCAGGGCATGGACACGCTTGAGGCAAATCTTGCATTAGGCTTCGAAGGCGATATGCGCGAATACTACATTGGCGCTCAGATTCTTCAGGATCTTGGCGTAAAGACCATGCGTCTTCTTACTAACAACCCTGATAAGGTTTATCAGCTTAAGGACTTCGGTTTGGAAATTGTTGAGCGTGTGCCTATTAAGTGTGAGGCAAACGATTCTGACTACTTCTACTTGAAGACAAAGCAGGACAAAATGGGCCATCTTTTGGACATGGAATAACAAACTTTAGGAACTCTTTTTGGGAACTCTCTTATTGAAAGGATGAGATATGAATACTATTGAAGGAAAACTCGTTGCTGAAGGTATCAAGGTTGGCATCGTAGGTGCTCGTTTTAACGAATTTATTACCTCAAAGCTTATCAGTGGTGCTGTTGATGGTTTGGTTCGCCATGATGTTAAAGAAGAAGATATCGACATTGCATGGGTTCCAGGTGCTTTCGAGATTCCGCTCATTGCTCAGAAAATGGCTGAAACAGGCAAGTATGATGCAGTTATTTGTTTGGGCGCCGTAATTCGTGGTGCAACTTCTCACTATGATTTGGTTTGCAATGAAGCCGCTAAGGGTGTTGCTCAGGTTTCCTTGAAGGCGGGTATTCCTGTTCTTTTCGGCGTAGTAACTACCGATACCATCGAGCAGGCTATCGAGCGTGCTGGTACAAAAGCTGGCAATAAGGGTTACGATTGCGCATTGGCTGCTGTTGAAATGGTAAATCTCATTAAAAATATTGAGGCATAAGAATTTTTCTGAGTAAGCCTTATAGTGAAACTTGTGGCAACGAGGCAGTTGTCACAAGTTTTTTTGATTGGATAAAGATTTACTAAAGTAAATAGGTAGTGTTTGCCAGCGGCCAGATTAAACAATGACCACTGTCTGACTAATTGCACAATAAACGCTGATAGACTATAACAACCGATATCGCTATTCGCTTATATCCCCGATAGGAACTTGAGACTCAGATGGCTACTATTTTTCTCGACTATGACGGAACGCTTCACAATAGCATGTTTATCTATGGACCTGCTTTCAGGAAGGCATATGTATGGCTGGTAGAGCAGGGCTACGCACAACCTCGTGATTTTGAGGACGAGGAGATATCTCAGTGGCTTGGCTGGACTGTTGAAGATATGTGGACCACTTTCATGCCTTCTTTGCCGGAACCAGTTTGGCGAAAGGCCTCTCATATTATTGGTGATGTCATGAATGAGATGGTTAAAGAAAAGCAAGCCGCTCTTTTCCCGGGAACGAAAGAGACGCTTCAATCACTTAAAGATGACGGCTATGAGTTGGTGTTTTTGAGCAATTGCAGAAATTCTTATCGTGATTCACACGTAAAGCTTTTCGAATTAGAAGAGTTGTTTGCCGCTACGTACACGGCTGAAGAGTTTGACGATATCCCTAAGTGGCAAATTTATCAGACGGTATCAAAGAATCATTCGCTGCCGCACATTATGGTGGGGGATAGGTTCCACGACATAGAGGTTGCCATCAAAGCAGGCATTCCTTCTATTGGCTGCGCCTACGGATTTAATAAGCCTGAAGAACTGGAAGAAGCAACGGTTTGCATTGATTCGATAACCGATCTTCCTCGAGCGGTTTCTTATGTGCAGGCGCTCTGCAACCTTGCCTAACTTTCGCGTTTTTAAGAGCTCTTCCAAAAAGCCACTTTTTGTCAGGTGAATTACTTGTCTGGTTAATCTTTTTCGAATCTCTTTCAGCAAAAGAATGCTGATTGCACATAAAAAAAACCGCCCGTGGGCGGTTTTTTGAATTGTTGTTTCGTGTGAAGCTAATCTATAAGCCGAAGTCTTAAGTAGCTCTTTCTTTCGAAAAACTACTCAGCAAGAAGCTTTTCAACAGCGGCAAGCTTTACGCAGCAAACAAATACCTTCATTGCTACCTCAAGTTCGCTCAAAGGAGGAAGGGTAGGAGCAATGCGGATGTTGGAATCCTGAGGATCGTTCTTGTATGGATAGGTTGCGCCTGCACCCGTCATGGTTACGCCTGCTTCTTTTGCAAGAGCAACAACACGCTTTGCGGTGCCTTCCATGCCATCGAATGAGATGAAGTAACCACCGCGAGGCTTAGTCCATTTACAGCAACCAGTTTCAGCAAGACCTTCTTCCAGCGTATTAAGAACGAGCTCAAACTTAGGACGAAGAATTTCGGCATGCTTTTTCATGTGTTCTGCAATGCCTTCAGCATCCTTAAGGAAAAGTACGTGGCGAAGCATATTAAGCTTGTCGAAACCAATCTGTTGGATAGTCATACGAGACTTGAGTTCTTCAACGTTTTCTGGAGATGAAGCAAATGCAGCAACGCCTGAACCAGGAAGGGTAACCTTAGAGGTGGAAGCAAACTTGTAGTAACGGTTTGGATTGCCTGCCTTGATGCATTCCTTGCCAATATCAAGGAGCTGATCCTGATTTTCCTTTTCGTCATACAAATGATGAACTACGTAAGCGTTGTCCCAGAAAATGCGGAAATCTTCAGCAGCGGTTTTCATGGTAGCTAAGCGAGTTACTACCTCATCAGAGTAGCTAATGCCGCCTGGGTTTGAATACTTAGGAACGCACCAGATGCCCTTAACAGAAGCATCATTTGCTACTAATTCTTCAACAACATCCATGATTGGACCATTGTCATTCATAGGAACCGGAATCATCTTAATACCGAACGTTTCAGTAATAGCGAAGTGGCGGTCATAACCTGGAACAGGGCAAAGGAACTTAACCTGGTCAAGCTGCGACCAAGGCTTTGAGCCCAAAGTGCCAAATACGCAGCAGCGCATTACGGTGTCATACATGATGTTAAGGCTGGAGTTACCGAATACTACTACGTTTTCAGGTTCATCATCGAGCATTGTTGCCATGAGCTCTTTTGCTTCCTGGATACCGTCAAGAACGCCGTAATTGCGAAGGTCGGTTCCATCAGCAGAGAAACAATGGGTAGAAGAATTTACCAAATCAAGCATAGGCATGCTGAGATCAAGCTGATTAGCGCCTGGCTTGCCACGAGCCATATTCAGATTCAAACCCTGACTTTTGAAGGTTTCGTATTCTTCAGTAAGAGCAGTTTTTAATGATAAAAGCTCTTCTTGAGTCATTTCGCTAAAAGCGGACATGCCTTATCCTTTCATATTCATTCCCGTTAGGGGAAAACAAAGGTCATCTTTTGTTTGGATTAAGTATAATGCCCCCACAGCTCTAAAAAGCAAAATTAACTGGATTGTTAATAAATTCACGTTGAGCGCATATTAGAGAGCTGCTCGTTAGTTCTTAATTATCTGCCCGAATAATTAAGTATCTATCAACAAAAAAAGAAATAATCGATTAACAAAAGAAAGAGAGAAAGATGGTCAACAACGACTTCTGGACTCTTCTGGCAATGCTGATTTACTTCATGGTGGTAGTATTTATCGGCTTCGTATATGCCAAGAGATCCAATTCCTCTAGTGCAAACTACTTCCTTGGTGGACGTGGTTTGGGTCCGTGGGTAACAGCACTGTCTGCGGAAGCATCAGACATGTCCGGCTGGTTGCTTATGGGTTTGCCAGGTGTTGCTTATTTTACGGGCGCATCTGATGCAATGTGGACCGCAATTGGTCTTATTATTGGTACCTATTTAAACTGGCTTCTTATTGCAAAACGCTTGAGGAAGTACTCAGAAGTGGCAGGAAACTCCATTACTCTTCCTGATTACTTCTCTAATCGTTTTCATGACCATAAGAATATCTTGATGACTATTGCAGCTATCATCATCTTGGTATTTTTTAGCATTTATGTAGGTTCTTGTTTTGTAACGTGCGGTAAGCTTTTTGCTACTATTTTTGGTCTTGATTATGCAACCATGATGGTTTTGGGCGCCTTGATTGTATTTTTGTATACCTTTGTTGGCGGATACCTTTCTGTTTGCACCACCGACTTAATCCAGGGCGCAATTATGATTTGTGCTTTGATTATTGTATTTGTAGGCTCTGTTGCTGCTGCAGGCGGAATCGAAAACACTGCTGCATTCCTTTCAAATATTCCAGGCTTCCTTTCTGGTACTCAGATTGCAAATCCGGTATTGGATGCAAGTGGTTCTCAGGTAGTTGAAGGTGGACTTCCAGTATTTGGCGAAGCACTTGACTACGGCATTGTAACCATCATTTCTGGCCTTGCATGGGGCTTGGGTTACTTCGGTATGCCACAGGTTCTTATTCGCTTTATGTCTGTACGTAGCTCTGAAGAGATTAAGATGTCTCGTCGCATTGCTACCGTATGGGTTGTTATTTCCTTGGCATCTGCAGTATGCATTGGCCTTATTGGTCGTGCGGTAATTCCTACCGAATTCCTTACTGCATCAAGCGCTGAG
>JBJEKV010000110.1:0-3378 GCA_051878815.1 Anaerotardibacter sp.
TCAAGCGATCAAAAATGAGGTCCTGTGTTTCCTTATCAGGAGCAAAGCTTTCCAAATCAGGAAGATCTTCTACCGAACGCAAACCAAAACGCTCCAAGAAGGTTTTTGAGGTGCCATATACCGCAGGATTTCCGGGCGCATCCAAAAAGCCTGCTTCTCGCACGTATCCCTTTTCCAACAAGGAATTAACCGAACTGTCTGAATTTACGCCACGAATGGAAGAGATGGCATTCCTGGTTACTGGCTGACAGTACGCAATGATGGCAAGAACTTCCAGGGCAGCCTGGGAGAGCTTGCGCTTGTCCCATGAAACAACATAGCGTTCAATGAGCTCATGATATTTAGGATGGGTAGCAAGTCTCCATCCGCCTGCAACTTCGTAAAGCTGGATACCCAAGTCTTGCTCTTGATATTCCCTCTGAAGTTCCAAAAGGCAGTTCTGAACCGTCTCAGCACTAACCCCGAGCATGCCTGCGAAGGTCATGACAGTAACTGGTTCTTCTGTTACAAACATCATGGCTGCAAGAGCGCCCTTTATATACTGATTATCCTGTTCTTCAAACATGCAAACACCTTATAAAACGGAGTCGAACGTTTCGTTATCAAAATCGATTTCCTCATCACTTTCCAAGTAGCTAATCTCAATGTCTCCAAACAGCTCTTTTTGCGAGAGATTCACCATTGAACGCTTGAATAATTCAAGCACTGCAAGGAATGTTGCTACTACTTCTTTTTGCGAAGAAGAGTCGTCGATGAGCTCAGAAAAACTTACCTTTTGGGAGGTTTTTAAAGAAGTGTAAATCTTTTTAATCTTGCCTTCGAGAGAAACCTTCTCTTCCTCGATATGCTCAGACTGAAGAAGCTGGATATCTCTTTCAGACAATATTTGAGCGCAGAGCTGTGCGACACGCTCAAGCTCAACACCCTGTAAGAAGTCAGGCATCAAGGTAAGCGTTGAGCGGTCAGGTCCGCACGTTCTAAAGTGCAAACGCTCCTGAGACTCAAAGCGAGCCTTAAGAGCGTTTGAAGCGTTTTTGAATTTTTTATACTCGATAAGATGCTGAACAAGCGCATCGCGCATTTCGCTTGGCGAAAACTGTTCTATCTCTTCAGAAATATCTACCTTTTCTTGAGGAAGCAAGCTAGCAGCCTTCAACTCAAGTAAGGTAGAAGCAACGAGAACAAAATCACTGCTTACATCCAAGTCAACGTTTTTAAGTCTTGAGAGCTCTTCCAAATATTGATCAGTTATTTCATTAATTGAGATTGAACCAACATCAATTCGCTGCCTACTTACCAGATAGAGCAACAAGTCAAATGGTCCCTCAAAACTATCAACACGAACTCGATATGACACAGCATTGTTCCTTGGAAATGTGAGAGCTTATTACTAATCTTATTTCCACATTACGCGAGGCATCTTCATTGCCTCACGACAAGCAGCAATAGTCTTCTGAGCCTTTGGACGTGCCTTTTCAGCACCCTTCTCCATTACTTCCTGAGCGAATCCAGGAATTGCGGCAATCTCCTGACGCTTTTCGGAGAATTCACCCAAGTAATTTACCAAGTCGTCAGCAAACTTCTTCTTGTGAGCAACACAACCACAAGTAGCGTTGCGGCAAGCACAATCAAACTCAGCAATGGTGTCAGCGTCGCCAATAAGTTTGTGAATCATGTGAAGTGGGCAAATATCTGGATTACCCGCATCGGTTTTGCGAACACGAGCTGGGTCAGTCATGCATGACATTGCTTTCTGGCGAAGGTCATCAGCAGAATCAGAAATGAAGATAGAGTTGCCATAGCTCTTAGACATCTTTCGACCATCCAAGCCAGGAACCTTAGCACCATCGGAAGCAATCAAAGCCTCAGGCTCAACCAATGGACCTACGATGAGGTCTTCGCCCTTTGCTTTACCGTCTTTGATTACTTCGCCATAAACATGATTAAAGCGGCGAACAATTTCTCGGTTGATTTCCAAATGAGGAAGCTGGTCAGCACCAACAGGAACCTTGTTTGCTCCCATAATTGCAATGTCAGCGCTCATAAGCATTGGATACTGGAAGAAGCCAACGTTGCTCAAGTCTTTGTCGGTAATCTGCTGCTGCTGTTCTTTGTAGGTAGGAACACGCTCGAGCCAGCTCATAGGAGTAATCATGGAGAAATACAAGTTGAGCTCTGCAACCTCAGGAATGTCAGACTGGCGATAGATAACAGATTTATCGGGATCCATACCAGCAGCAACCCAATCAAGAACCATTTCCTCAGTATAGGTAACTACTTTGCTTGGGTCTGCCCAGTCGGAAGTAAGTGCATGCCAGTCAGCAACAAAGAAGTACACTTCATCTTGCTCTTTCTGCATCTTTAACATGTTCTGCAAATTGCCAAACCAATGACCAAGATGCATCTTGCCAGTTGGACGATAACCCGTCAAAACGATGTCTTGTTCTGTGTTGCTCATTTCTTTTCTCTTTCTTTTTCTCACTCAAAAAGTTGTTTAAAGCTTTATTGGAACAAATCCTCTTAATGAGGCATTAATACACTTGCTAAATTTCCTGCCGTGACGTTTAAGTATAAACCGATTATGTCTATATGTATCAAAGAAGGCAGAATAAAAATCACAATAAGAAAAACTGGCAGCGCATATTGCTGGATTCGGTAATACTGAGGAAGGTATTTTCTTGGCACCAAAAGAGCAAAAATACTTGAACCATCCAATGGAGGAATTGGCAGCAAATTAAAGAACATCAGGAAGAGATTGATGTAGATAAACTGCGGCAAAAAGAGACCATAGAGCACTACATAAAGAAGATCATTGTGCGCAATAGGTGCTGCCGCAAGCAGATACATTGCCAAGCCACCCACTATTGCCAGCAGTAAGTTTCCGAGTGGTCCCGCCAAACCAACAATAACGTCTCCTACGCGAGGGTTTTTAAAGTTTCGCGGATTATAGGGAACCGGTTTTGCGTAACCAAAAATGGGGCCACCAATAAACAAAAGAAGTGCAGGAAGAATTACCGTACCAAACGGGTCGATATGCTTTAAGGGGTTTAAACTTACGCGTCCACTCTTTTTGGCAGTATTATCTTCAAGAAGATGCGCAACAAACCCATGCATAAACTCATGGAAAACAAGTGCCGGCACAAAAGAACAAACCGCACACACGATGTATAGTATTTGAATTTCTGTACTGGTCATTCGCTACTCGTTATACCTTACCCATTAAACCTTATTCGTCACAACCCACTTATTATGCCCAGCGCGCCAAGCCTAACTTGTTATACCTTACTAACAGCGTCCAACATGCAGACCTTACTTGCCAGGCCCTACTCGCCTGCTATTGCTAAATCTTCGAAGCCATTTTGTCTCAAAGTTTCATAG
>JBJEKV010000111.1:0-3345 GCA_051878815.1 Anaerotardibacter sp.
GCCTCGAAACTGCCTTTCGTCTACTCCCACTCAATAGTTGCTGGTGGCTTTGAGGTGATGTCGTAGCATACGCGGTTAGCGCCTGGAACTTCGGCAACAATGCGGCTAGAAATCTTTGCTAAAACATCGTAAGGAAGTTTTGCCCAGTCTGCGGTCATTGCATCAGAGCTTTCCACCGCACGTAAGATGATTGGACGCTGATAGGTGCGTTCGTCGCCCATTACGCCAACGCTTTTAATGTCAGGAAGCACTGCGAAGTACTGCCAGCAAGCATGTTCGCTATTGCGGTCACCAGTCTCCTGGTACAAACGCTCGTTGTATGCATCAAGCTCTTCACGAACAATAGCATCAGCATTCTTCAAAATCTCAAGCTTTTCTTTGTCAACTGCGCCAATGATGCGGATTGCCAAGCCAGGACCTGGGAAAGGCTGCCTGTGAACAATGTGAGCAGGCAAGCCAAGAGCGGTACCTAATGCGCGAACCTCATCCTTGAAGAAGTGATCCAATGGCTCAATCAAGTCAAAATGAACTCCATCAGGGAAAGGAATCAAGTTGTGATGGCTCTTGATAGTGGATGCTTTTCCGCCGGTCTTACGAGCACCGGATTCAATAATGTCAGGATAAATAGTACCCTGAGCCATAAACTGAATTGGCTTTCCGCCTTCTGCTAAATCATTTGCAACAGTGAAGAATTCGTTCCAGAACTGAGTGCCAATAATCTTGCGTTTTGCCTCTGGGTCGGTAACTCCTGCCAAAAGTTCAGCATAGCGATCTTCAGCGTGAACATGAATGAAGTCCACGTCAAACTGCTTAGTGAACACCTCTTCAACCTCTTCAGGTTCATTCTTGCGAAGAAGGCCATGGTTTACGAATACGCAAACCAACTGCTTGCCAATTGCTTTTGCGCAAAGAGCAGCAACAACAGATGAATCAACGCCACCCGACAAACCAAGGATTACGCGCTTATCACCAACTTGTTCGCGAATTGCGGCAATGGAATCTTCGATAATGGTGTCCATGTTCCAGTCAGCCTTCAAACCGCAAATAGTAAAGAGGAAGTTGCTAAGCAAGGTCTGACCGTATGGGGTGTGCTTAACTTCAGGATGATATTGGGTTGCGTAGAGTTTTCTTTCAGCGCATTCCATGGAAGCAACTGGGCAAATGTCAGTTTTTGCAGTAACGGTGAAACCATCTGGCACAACGGTTACTGCGTCACGGTGGCTCATCCATACTGTTTGTTCTGCAGGAGTGTCACCATAAAGCTCAGAAGAATCATCTAAACGGAAAAGAGGAGCAGGGCCATATTCGCCTTTTTCGGTATGACCTACCGTGCCACCTAAGGTAACTGCCATAATCTGCTGACCATAGCAGAAGCCAAGAATAGGCAAACCAAGATTAAAAATCTCAGGATCAATAGAAGGAGCATCCTCGGCATATACGCTTGCTGGGCCGCCACTTAAGATAAGAGCTGAAGGATTCATTGCCTTAATTTCTTCAGCGGGAGTATCACAAGGAACAATTTCGGAATATACGTGCAAATCGCGTACGCGTCTTGCAATGAGCTGGCCATACTGTGCGCCAAAATCAAGAACGAGTACTTTTTGAGTTCCAGAAGCTTCTTGAGCCACAATACACTCCTTTGTTTCGAGAGGGTAGTTTTTGTATCCAATTATCTTACACGATGAAAGGCCTTCATGACCTTTGCAAGCGCTAAACACTGAATCTTATTGTGAGTTTTTTAGGAATTCTAGTCCACATAATTCTTGCGGTGATAGAGTTTGAAGCCGCAAAGTGCGCGTTTGGAGCGCACGGGAAGGTTGATACTATGGAATTAACTGCCGCCGCCGCAGGCATCACCAGTGTTTTCGCTGGTTTTGATTTTCAGATATTAAGTCTTTTTCACCAATTAGAACTTATGGCGGGCTCAATCCTTACTCCGCTTGCTGAAATAATTACTTTAGTTGGCGAAAAGGGAGCCATTTTTCTTTTGGCAGGCATTATCTGTCTCTTCTTTAAGAAAACCAGAAGAATGGGTTTTGGAATCATCTTGGCAATTGCAATTTGCTTCGTGATTAATAACCTTTTCATTAAGGATCTCGTATGTCGTCCACGTCCGTTTGAATATTCGGACACCTTTAATAGTTGGTGGATTGCGGCAGGCGCTTATCCTGAAGATTCGTATTCCTTCCCATCAGGTCATGTTGCAGCGGCTGCAGCAGCAATGATGGTGTATATGATGCATCGTCGTCATTTCTTGAATTTCCTTTTTGCGGCATTAGTGGTGTTGCTTATGGGTTCAAGCCGCATGTATCTCATGGGTCATTATCCAAGTGATGTACTTGGTGGCATCATTGTGGGTATCGTGGCTGGTCTTCTTGGTTATGGCATTGTCCAGCTTATTTGGAATGCTATTTGGAAGAAGCGCGGGGGAGCTCAGGCTCTTCAAAATGCAGGCTATCAGCCAAATAGGGGAACGCAGTTCAATATTCCTATGGGCGCACCAAAACCTGCTCGTGCAGCGGGCACAAGTCCTTTTGATGCAGAAGCTCTCAATGATCCAATGAACTTTACGGCAGGTGGCGCTATTGCTACTAATTCGAACACGATGTCGTTTAAGGCAGTGCCTGACCAGGGTCAGTACCCAGGTGGATATCAGCCTGCTCAGGGTCAGTACCCAGGTGGATATCAAGCTGACCAAAGCAAGTATCCTGGTGGTTACCAGGCTGCTTCACAGGCGTCCGCTTCTCAGTCATATCCTTCTGCTGCTCAAACCGCAGCATTTCAGGCATATTATGGGAATACGGAATACGCTCATTCTGGTTTAACGGCGGAGCTTAACACTGCGTCAACTACTGAATTTAGTGCGTATTTGCACCCAGAGAACCAGGCAAGTGTGCGTCCACAGCATCAGGCAAACATGCAATCGCAGCATCAGGTAAAAGCTCCACAAGTTGCGCCTGCTGCTCAGACTTCGGTTATGCCACAAACTCCTCCACCAGTGATGTCTTCTGGCGCAAGTGGGGTTAACCCTGTGGTGCCTCCAATGACTCCTGAAGGAAATTCGCCAGCCAACCCTGTGGTGTCTCCGGTAATCAACCCTGCAGCAATACCTGACCAAGCGCAGAGTGCACAGGCTTATTCGCGCGATAACTACAAAGCGCGCAAATTTAAAGACAAATAGCGTATAATGCATCACGCTCTGCCCATTTTTGACCTGCCCTAAGAGAGGGGCAGTCTGGCAGAAAAAGTATGGAATAATGAAAAACCGTGAGTCTTGATGCTCGCGGTTTTTTGTCGATTCTCTAAGGAAACTGGGAATGCCAATAGATTTAACAACACTCAATA
>JBJEKV010000112.1:0-14714 GCA_051878815.1 Anaerotardibacter sp.
TACTATCGACCGTATTATTGATGCATTCCCTGCTAACCAGCAGCATCAGATTCGTATCCAGCTTGCAATGGTTTTGCAGGCAGTAGTTTCCGAGCAGTTGGTTCCTTCTGTTGACGGTGGCGTTTTGCCTGCGTTCGAAATCATGATCAGCAACGACGCTATCCGCAACCTCATTCGTGAAGAGAAGACTCACCAGATTGACTCCTTCATTGCCGCAAACAATGCGTCCGGCATGATTACTATGGACCAAAGCCTCTTCAATTTGTACAAGCAGGGCAAGATTACTAAAGAAACTGTGCTTCAGTATGGCATCCATCAGGAATCTCTCAAGAAGCGCCTTGCTATGGAAGAGCCTACTATCGATGAAGAGTAGTTCGCGGAAAGAGCATTATTTTGTCTGGACTTTTAGTTAATTGTTTATGGGTTGGAGCAGGTGGTGCGCTTGGCGCAATAGCGCGCTACCTGCTTTCTTATGCCCCGTGGCATTTTATAGGGAGTTTCCCTTTAGGAACGCTCATTGTTAACCTGATTGGCGCTTTGCTCATGGGAATTATTGTTGGCATTGCAAGCACGTCGTTTAGCTTGGATGCTCACCTCATGACCTTCTTGCGCGTAGGAGTTTGTGGCGGTTTTACCACCTTCTCAACCTTCGCCCTTGAGTCTGCCCAGCTGCTTCAAAGTGGCAATGTGTTCCTCATGGGAGCCTATATCATTCTTTCCGTAAGCGTTTGCATCTTCGCTATTTTGCTCGGCGAATATCTTGTTACAACCCTCGTTAAAGCGTAAGAATTTAAGCTGAGCGCGCAGACCACCAGCAGAATCGATACAACTCCGCTGTGCAGCTAACATACGTTAGGCCCACTCAAACAAAAGCTAAGGCCTAGGCGACAAACGTCAAACCGCTACGTTCATTTCGCCTAGGCCTTTGTTGTGCCTCTTTACTCTATTAAGCGCGATCCACCCGTTTAACTAAAGCGCACAAACCAAGTCATGCTCAGTTTTCTAAGGCACGCTTTTCAAACAGGAGCGTTACGCATCCTGCTGAGATACACCCTTGATTGCGGAGATTACCCAATCATGCTGATCGAAGGTAATTACGCTACCACAGTATTCGCACTTAGCGCTTGCTGCTTCATCCAATGGAGCACCACAGTTAGGGCAATGCTTGGAATCAACCGCGCTCTGCTGGGTCTTTGTCTTAGTACCAACAGGACGACTCAAAACGTATTCGTATTCCATAAAGAGCTCACGAGTAGGAGTTCCCTGTACGCAGTTGCCTTCGCTATCCATAATGTAGTCATTAATACGAGTGCGAACCTTGAGAACAATATTCTCCTTTTCGCCCGACTCATACCAACCACGTGCGGTAACTTCAAGAACCGCAATGTTGTCTACGTAGTTGGTGTATCCCTTGCTCTTCATCTGTTCAAGCTGCCTGCTGAACTGAGCAAACATATCGTTGTCGAAGTATGGACGCATTGGCTCGAAGTCCCCCGCAGTCCATGCGTTCTGCATCTTCACGTAGATATTAGCAACCTTCTCTTCAACAGCCTTCTTGTTGAATTCTGGGTCACGCTCGGCAATTTCTGCCATTGGTTTCAAATCAGACTGAGCAGTAACAGTTGCGCCTGCAGGCTGAGCACCGGAGCCTCCACCCGACTTACCGCCGCCAATGCTGCTCTTAATCTTGGCGCCTACCAAAATAATTACCACAACAATGAATGCGAACGCCAAGTCTCCTAAGTCAGAGCTGCCATCACTATCAGATGAACTTCCGTAATACGTTGAGGAAGAAGAATACGAATCACTATACGATGAACCACCACTGGATCCACCATAGCTGCTGCTACCGGAAAAACTACCTGCATCTCCAACAGCAATTCCTGGAATGATAAGCATGCACACCAGTGCACATGCAGCCATAAGAGCAATTGTCTTCTTTTTCATGAGACATCCTCGTATATTGTTTGTCACTATTTTCAGGCGTGACACCCACCACATCCAAGGTCGTTGACACCTTAAAAACAGTAATCTTGCCGGATACATAAAAAGTGAAATCAAGCAAATAATACCAGGAACTTAGTCCGCTTTTAGGTCATACGTGAAGAGAATTTTCTCGCTTTATTCATGAGGAGCGAAAAATGTACTCCCTTCAGTGGTACACCAAATGTATTATTACCCTAACTGATAATTAAACAGGATTATCTATCCCCATTTCAGACGTTCTCTCTGAAATTAATAGGAAGGATACGTATGGGTCTTATCAAAGCAATCACTGGTGCTACTGGCGGTGTTCTTGCTGATCAATGGCTGGACTTCTATTACTGTGATTCCATTGACGCTAACACCTTGGTAGCTAAAGGTCAAAAGCGCGTAAGCGGCCGCAGCTCTAACACTAAGGGCGAACCAAACATTATCTCTAACGGTTCTGGCATTGCGGTTAACGAAGGTCAGTGCATGATCATTGTTGATAACGGCAAAATTGTTGAGCTCTGCGCTGAGCCAGGACAGTATACCTATGACTCTTCAACTGAACCAAGCATTTTCGCTGGCTCTTTAGGTGATGGAATCATTGATTCCTTCAAAAACATTGGCACCCGTTTCACCTTTGGCGGTAGCCCAGGAAAAGATCAGCGAGTTTACTTCTTCAACACCAAGGAAATCATTGGTAACAAGTACGGCACCGTAAATCCAATTCCATTCCGCATTGTTGACGAAAACATTGGCTTTGACTCTGACTTGGATGTTCGTTGTAACGGCGAATTCTCTTACAAGATTACTGACCCAATCAAGTTTTACGTAAATGTGTGCGGCAACATTGAAGGTACCTACACTCGTGACAAGATTGATAGCCAGCTCAAGAGCGAACTTCTTACCGCTCTTCAGCCTGCCTTTGCAAAGATTTCGGCAATGGGCATTCGCTATTCTGCGGTTCCTGGTCACACTCTCGAATTGGCTCAGGCATTAAATGATGTTCTTTCCGAGACATGGGGAGAACTTCGTGGTATCGAAGTAGCTTCCTTCGGTATGAATTCCATCACCGCAGACCCTGCTGACATTCAGAAACTCAAAGATCTCCAGATGGCTGCTGCTCTCCGTGATCCAAACTTGCGTGCAGGTCTTGGTTCTGCTGCTACTGCTGACGCAATGCGTTCGGCCGCACAGAACGAAGCAGGCGCAATGACCGGCTTTATGGGCATGGGCATGGCAGGCTTCATGGGTAACCAAGTTCAGAATGCAAACGTTCAGATGCCACAGGGCGAAGTTCCTCAGTACCAGAACCAGTACCCTACTGCTGCAGGTGGCGGCTTTGTTGCACCTGAGCCTACTGGGGCAAAAGCAGCAGACGGTTGGACCTGCTCCTGCGGCGCTACCAACACGGGCAAATTCTGCTCCGAGTGTGGCACTCCAAAACCAGCTGCTCCTGATAGCTGGACCTGCGCTTCTTGCGGCACCGAAAACAAGGGTAAGTTCTGCTCCGAGTGCGGTACTAAGAAACCAGAGGGTCCATCCCAGTACAAGTGCGACAAGTGCGGATGGGTTCCTGAGGATCCAACCAATCCTCCAAAGTTCTGCCCAGAGTGCGGCGACCCTTTTAACGACGCAGATCGCGTATAAGCTAGAGCGTGCGCAAAACACGCTTACGTATGAATAGTTCGCGCGTAAATGTTCCCGGATAGGACCAAGGCGCGCACAACATGAAATTGCAAAAACAGATTGCGCCACGCTCTCTTGCGTGGCGCATTCGTATACGCACAACCTCTTTCGAAAGGCCACTATGAATTCGTCAAATAGCCTTCTTTTTATTGGCTCCATTATGATTGACACCATCTGTCCGGTGGAGGCATTACCAAAGCCAGGACAAGGAATTGTTATAGATGGCCACACCATGACTGCCGGCGGATGTGGTTACAACGCTGCAGTTAGCGCCAAACACCTTGGTGCTTCTTGTGAACTCTTTGCTCCCCTTGGCAAGGGACCCTATTCAGCTCTTGCCAAGGAACAGTTAGAAGCTCGCGGTTTCGAAGCTTTTTTAGCCGACACTACTCAGGACTGCGGCTTCGCTATTTGTCTTGTTACACCTGATGGCGAAAGAACCATGATTACCATCCCGGGCGTTGAGCGCTCGATTAAAAGCGAGTGGTTTGATTCAATTGACACGTCCCCATTTTCTTATGTGTACGTATGCGGCTATGAATTTGATGGCTCAGGTGGCGAAATCATCTGTGATTTCTTGCGAAAAAATCCTGCTATGAAACCCGTTTTTGCTCCAGGCCCTGTTATCACTAAATTGAGCCCTTACGTTTTCTGCACCATGAAGCAGCTGGGTGCCTATTGGCATCTCAACGAAGTTGAAGCCATGGACCATACCAAGACCTCAACCGTCCTTGAAGCAGGAAGGGCTCTTGCGAGCGAATACAAAAGTACCATCGTGATTACTGAAGGTTCTGTTGGTGCTCATCTTTTCGAATACACGGGAGAAGAAGTAGCTTATACCCTTGTCCCTTCTCAAAAGATTACGCCGGTTGATACCATTGGCGCAGGAGACAACCACGTGGGCGCTCTTATGGCTGCACGTGCGGCAGGAAAGAGCTGGGTAGAATCCCTTGCATTAGCAAATAAGGTCTCGGCAGCTATTTGCCTCACGAAGGGCTCAACACTCACCAACGAACAATTCGCAGCGCTCGGTATTTCGCTCTAGGCCTAAATCCAGTTCTGACCCTTCGCAATCTGATGAATAATATCGCGACGTGAAAGCGTTCCCACCAAGATGCCGTCCTTCTCAACCGGAAGCTTCTTAATGCGACGCTCGGAGAGAACTTTGCAGGCATTTTCAAGGAAGTCATCTTCCTTAACGGAGATGACCGACTTAGTAGCCAAGTCCATAACCCTCTTATTCATAAGAGACTCAAGGCGCTCCAAAAGTGCCTCGTTTTCCAACACCTTGAAGGTGGTATAGCCGTCAGACAAATAAATGTCTTCCTTAGCTAAGTACTTCATCAAGTCGCCATCAGACAAGAAGCCTTTAATCTTGTTATTTTCGTCAACCAAAATAACACCCGATGTGTCATTTTTCGCGAAGAGCGCAATTGCGTCGCTAATCATTGACGTGCTGCTTAAGCAGGTTGGCTCGGTATTCATAACGTCGCTTACGTACCAGTCACCCTTCAAACCGGAAAGACGGCTGTCGGTCTGTGCCATTTCGCGCGCATGAGCCTTCATCATTTCAAGGTTCTGCTTATCGATTTCTTTCTGCTGAGCAGCACCGAACTTGTTGCGAACAAAGACAACGATGCAGAGGAATACCAACACATAAATGATGCCCATTGCAACCAGACCACAATGATCACCGAAAATAACTGCCTGAGCAGGGTCTCCGGTGTACATGGAAGAACCCATTGCTGCAAGAGAAACGATCAAAGCCGTACCAAGCGAACCACCAATCTGGTTACAGGTATTGCCGAGTGCATTTGCATGCTGGATAACGTTGTTTGGCAAAGAGTTAACACCCCAGGTGTTGAGCGGAGTAATGATGAGCTGCAAGCCGAAAATCGCGATAGTAAACGCAGCTGCAACCAAGACAATGTGTGTGTCTGCTCCAAGGAAGCCGAGCGCCACACCACCAAGCGCCATTGCTGCGCCACCGAAGAGCGCAATGCCGCGTACGCCATGCTTGTCGAACATCCTGCCTGCCAAAACACTAGCAATAGCACCCATAATTGCGCCAGGAAGCATTACCAAACCAGTAACGGTTGCTGAATAACCCAATCCCTGCTGAACATAGAGAGGAAGCATAACGTTACCGCCAATGAAAGCACACTGGAGAATAGCAACCAAAATCACAACGGTTCTATAGCGAACACTCTTCAAGATACTGATCTTCAAGAGAGGAACCTCGAGCGATAGCTGTCGCTTGACGAAGAAAGCAAGAAGCACCAAACCTACCACAATAAGACCTGCGGTAAGTGCAATGTTTTCAGAGGAGCTGAAGGAAGACAAGCCATACAACAAAGGAAGCATGCCCAAAACTAACAAGATAACCGAAGGCTTATCGAAGTTGCTTGGTTCGAAGCCGGTCTTGTTCTCAAGCAAGAAAAATGCGGCAATCAGCGCAATCACACTTACCGCGATAACAATCAAGAACAAGGCACGCCAACCTACGGTATCTACCAACACGCCAGATACGGAAGGACCAATTGCAGGAGCAAAGCTGATTATCAAGCCAGTAAGACCCATAGCGCTTCCGCGCTTTTCACGAGGGAAAATTACCAAAATAACGGTAAACACCATTGGCATCATTACGCCGGTAGACAATGCCTGGAACACACGGCCGAGCAAGAGCACTTCAAAACAAGGAGAAATGCAGGCAAGGAAGGTGCCGAAGGCAAACACTGCCATGCCACCCATATACAACTGACGTGTTGTAAATCTGCCAATAAAGTAAGCAGACAGCGGAATGATAATTGCCTCTGCTAATGCATAGCCAGAGGTAAGCCACTGAACCGTGGTAGCGCTAATCTGTAAGTCGTTCATAATCGCAGGCAATGCAGGAGAGAGCAAAGTCTGGTTTAAAACAACCATCCAAGCACCAAACAGCAAAAGGCCCACCATTACTGCTTCTTTTTTTGTAATTCCCATATACGTATTCACTCTTTTCTTAATACTGTGTCGAAAATCCTCACGCCATTATTCTGTTTTGGTTCATGAAGCTCTTACTATCTCAGTGCCCGATTTAACTACACCGTGTGGCCACTTGAACGTTCCGTCCAAACTGCAGCATTCAGCTTGGTTTCGGCATCCAGCCCAGCTACAACATCCAACAAAGCTATAGCATTAAAACTGACCGTTCTGTCCAATCTGACCTTGGTGCCTTTGAGGCTAAAGAAAACGAGATATTCAGTAGCAAGTACTACAACAGAGAACTGCGTACTCTATCTAAAAAAAGAGGCACCAAATGGTGCCGTGCAACGCTTCAGTATAACTATCGGATCGAAAGATTTCTTCTCGGAAGTATTATCTTCAAAAATACTTCATCATTGCGAACTTGTTGTATAAAACTTGTCCCAGAAAAGATTCTGCCCTTCCCAGCCAGGAAGGGCAGATAAGAGAGGATAGGTTTACACTTAGGAACAGCCACAACCCCAAATGCAAAACCTTACAAAACCACTGCACCTCTGCAGTTGTTTACATAAATGCGGAATCCGGATTCCCGAAAGGTACAACTTCCGTCCACCTGAAGCTGTACTAGTTAGTCACTTAATGAAGCTAAGCCCTTACGATTACCCCGCCTGAGCATGACGTTTTTCCCTGGAGCACTCAGTTGAGGCAACCGTAAAAGTACTCAGCTCCGTTTAATCAACTGTGTAGCGCAATAATAATCCTTTACTGACATTTCTATAATAGTCAATTCAGATAAAGTTTTAGGGGTCAGTTATCTATAAGGGTGAACGGTAGCCCGTACGTAACTGACTAACTGACATTTTATTTACGCTTTTTTGAGAAACAGTAGCTGGCCTTTCGCAAAGAGGCAGTTCAAGAGCCAAAAACTTCTTTAAATAAGGGCAGGTAAAGCGTTAAAACTTCCTACACAAAGACAGCTCATTGACAAGCTATTCGCTTATTTCGGCAGAAAAAATATCCTCAAGAATTGAAAGCGCCAGATCAATCTTTTTCTCGTCGATGCCCGCATAATTAATGATGATGGTTCGCGAATTGCTCATACTTGGCATATTTTCATAGTCAGAGAGCAACGAAAGAACCATTTTTCGTTTCTTTCCTTCTTCGCGAATCACTTCATCGCTCAAACGAGTATTGAGGCGCAATAAGAAATGAGTTCCCGCATCAGCTTCAACAATAGTTGCAATTCTCGAAAGATTCGAATTCTTAAAAGCACTCATAATAAGATCGCGGCGTTCGTGGTAATGCTTTTTCAAACGATTGATGTGGCGCTCAAAATACCCTTCGGAAATAAAGGACGCCAACGTCAACTGCTCAAAGGAAGACACCGTGCAAGAATAAAAGCTCATGGTTTCTTTGTAGCGCTCAAGCAGCGGAACAGGCAAAACCATATAGCTGATGCGCAAAGATGGCACGAGGCTTTTCGAGAAAGTATTCAAGTAAATGACCTGCTCATTGATGTCGAATTCATAAAGCGTTGGAATAGGCTTGCCGCTGTAGCGCAACTCAGAATCGTAGTCATCTTCAATAATGTACCTGCGTGGATCTTCATCGGCCCAATGGAGGAGGTCAATACGCCTGCTAATAGGCATAACCGTTCCCGTTGGGAAATGATTTGCCGGAGAAACGTGAACCACATTTGCCTTGCTCTTCGACAAACGGTCCATGCGAATGCCCTTTTCGTCAATAGGAATGTAGTCCCACACAATGCCCATGTGTAGCGAGATGTCAGCGAACTTTTTGTAGCCCGGATCTTCGATAGCGAAAACAGTTTCGGGACCAAACAGCTGCAACAATCTGCTGTAGAGATATTCCGTGCCCGCACCCACAATAATCTGAGCAGGGTCAATGTGCATGCCGCGGAATCTAAGGAGATAATCAGCAATTGCTTTTCTCAGCGCATAAACACCGTTAAATGGCACCGTTTTTAAGAGGGCAGGATCCTGACTTGATACCACCTGACGCATCAAGCGTGACCAGGTAGAGAACGGAAAAAGCGAAAACGAGGACTCGTTTGCCTTGAAGTCAATCAGGTATTCCTCTTCTTTTTCTTCCGGAACAGACTGATAGAGCTTCTTTGGCGAACCGTACGATTGCTCGCCCAAAACCAAAGGGCGCTCAATCTCGTTTACGAAAAAGCCACGGCCCTGCTGAGAACTCAAATATCCTTCAACGCCCAGCTGCAAATAGGCGTTTTCGACGGTAGTAACGCTGACTTTGAGATGCTCGGCAAGCTTGCGTTTTGACATAACTTGCTGGCCCGGCTTAAGATTTCCGCGAAAAATATCATCTTTGATACAGGAATACAAAACCTCATACAAAGGCTTTCCATCATTTTTTGTTAAATCGTAATCCATCATGGTTGAGCACTACCCCCAAAAACGAACTGACCCCTAAATTGTATAAGACAATAGGGGTCAGCAGGCATATGAATTGCGAATAATTTTATGAGTCCATGTTTATCTGACGCAAATCATGGACTCCGTATTTAAGGCTGGGGCTTATTCATCCACGCGCTTTGACGATTTCGTACTCCGTTGAGAATAAATACCACACTTGGCGCGAACATTCCCTTAATCGCGGGTAAGCTTTCGGTGAATCTGATGAGGACGGGAAGCTTCTTCGCCCAGACGCTCAACACGATTCTTCTGATAGCTTGCGAAGTCACCTTCGAACCAGTACCAGTTGCCCGGATTTTCGTCAGTACCTTCCCATGCAAGAATATGGGTAGCAATGCGGTCCAAGAACCAACGGTCATGACTTACTACTACCGCACAACCTGCAAAACCAAGCAATGCCTCTTCCAAGCTTTCCAAGGTTTCAACGTCCAAGTCATTAGTAGGCTCGTCCAGAAGAAGAAGGTTGCCACCCTGCTTTAAGGTAAGTGCCAAGTTCAAGCGGTTGCGTTCGCCACCAGACAAAACGCCTGCAGGCTTCTGCTGATCAGCACCCTTGAAGCCAAAGCTTGCAACATACGCGCGGCTTGGAATTTCAGTGTCACCTACCATCATGTAGTCAAGGCCGTCAGACACTACTTCCCAAAGCTTCTTGTTTGAATCAATGCCTTCACGATTCTGGTCAACATAAGAGACCTTTACCGTCTCACCTACCGTCAAGGTACCCGAAGTTAAAGGCTCAAGACCTACGATAGTCTTGAATAAGGTTGTTTTGCCAACACCGTTTGGACCAATAACGCCAACAATACCGTTGCGAGGCAATTCGAACGAAAGATTGTCTATCAATACACGGCCGTCGAATTCCTTGTGCAAGTTCTCTGCAATGAGAACCTTGTTGCCCAAACGAGGACCCGCAGGAATCTGAATGTCGGAGATTTCAACCTTCTTTCCTGCAGCTGCTTCTGCTGCCATCTGCTCGTAGCGCTCCAAACGAGCCTTGCTCTTTGCCTGACGAGCTTTAGGGCTAGAACGAACCCATTCCAATTCGCTCTTTAAACGCTTAGCAAGTTTGTCGTCTTTCTTGCCCTGAGCTTCAATACGAGCTGCTTTTGTCTCCAAATAAGTTGAGTAGTTGCCCTTATAAGGATACAAGTGGCCACGGTCAACTTCGCAAATCCACTCAGCTACGTTGTCCAAGAAGTAACGGTCATGGGTTACGGCCAAAACTGCTCCTGGGTAACGCTGGAGGAACTGCTCCAACCACAAAACAGACTCTGCGTCCAAGTGGTTGGTAGGCTCGTCAAGAAGAAGTAAGTCTGGTGCTTCCAAAAGCAAGCGACATAAAGCAACGCGACGACGTTCTCCACCAGAAAGAACTTTTACCGGCATATCAGCATCAGGACACTGAAGCGCATCCATTGCCTGAGAGAGCTGACTGTCCAAGTCCCATGCGTTTGCGGCGTCAATTTCGTCCTGCAAACGACCCATCTCAGCCATAAGTGCATCAAAGTCTGCATCTGGGTCAGCCATTTCGGCACCAATTGCATTGAATCGATCAATTTTTGCCAAGATATCGCCAAAAGCAAGGCGAATGTTTTCAATTACGGTCTTATCCTCATCAAGAGGTGGCTCCTGCTGCAAGATGCCTACGGTATAGCCAGGAGTAAGACGAGCATCGCCATTAGAAACTTCTTCAAGGCCCGCCATAATCTTCAACAACGTTGATTTACCCATACCGTTTGGTCCTACAACGCCAATTTTGGCGCCTGGATAGAAGGAAAGGGTTACGTCATCAAGAATCACTTTATCGCCGTGAGCCTTGCGAGCTTGGTACATTTGATAAATAAACTCTGCCATGAGAATCCTTTTCATTTCTTAGCTGTCACTTCACAGCTGGTCTCTGAATTATACCTAAGGAATTCGAGCTTCTCGAATAGGGCACAAAAAAGCCAAGCAGCGAGTGCTTGGCTTTCTCAAAACGTGCGATGAAACTTCTTGATTTAGGAGAAGTAATATCCAATTGAGCCCATAACAGACAAGATGTTCAATGCCTGGAACACAATAAATACAATCCAGCTGATACCCTTCTTACCCTTAGTGAGGTTTGAGTTCCAAATGCAGCCGAAAATAATCGAACCAAAGAAGAGATTCAAGAAGTTAATTGCCTCAACATTGTCGAGTTTTGGTGTTTCGTCGAAGTAAGAAACATACATAACTGCAGCATACACAATGCAAACAGCAGAAAAAGCAATGGCGAATATCGCAAGAGGAAGGAAAGGAAGAATGTTTGAAGCAATGCCAGAAACAGCAAGCACTGCTACAAAGCCCAAGATAGACATTGGAACGTTAGTCTTCCAATTCTGCAATCCCAAAGAGCGCTCTCCATACAAACCGCGAGGGTTAGTTGTCTGAGTATTGAATCCCTGATTTCCTGGAACATATCCTGGATCTCCTGCGCCACCCTGAGCATTCTGAATTGGCTGGGTAGAAATAGGTGCCTGATAGGTACCTGGCTGAGGAGTATCGTTAGGGATGCCAGTAGAAACATAGGACTGAGGCGTGTCAGTTGTTGGCTGGTTTTCTGGCTGTGGATCTGCCTGTACCTGATTTACTACTGGCTGACTAACTGGCTCCTGAACTGGCGCTACAACAGGAGCAACTGCAGCTGCTGCTTCAACTGGTCTTGGGGAACCACAAGAAGTGCAAAACTTTGAGCTGTTGTTTGCTCCACAGCTTGCACACGTCCAAACGGTCTGATCACTCATATATACTCCTTGCTACTAAAGAGGGGGTTTTTACTCAATAATAAATTACTATTATTCCTCAATTATCCCCTATTGTCTCTTTTTTACAGAAAAAAAGAGACTCACCCTGAGGCAAGTCTCTCAAAATTTACTTTTGTTACGCTTCGCAACCGTCAGAGTGCTTACGCAATTCTTTCAGTTACCGTACGCTCGTGTGCTTTAGCAGGGATTAAACAATACCCTGAGCCATCATTGCGTCTGCAACCTTTTCGAAGCCTGCAATGTTAGCGCCTGCTACGAAGTCGCCTTCCATGCCATACTTCTTAGCTGCATCGTCGCATGCATGATAAATGTTAACCATGATGCCGTTGAGCTTTGCATCAACCTCTTCGAAAGTCCAAGAGAGGTGCTCAGCGTTCTGAGACATCTCAAGACCAGATACTGCAACGCCACCAGCATTTGCAGCCTTACCAGGGAAGAATACTACGCCGTTCTCCTGGAGGTACTTAGTTGCATCCAAAGTGGTAGGCATGTTAGCACCTTCGCCAACAATCTTGCAGCCGTTTGCAACCAAAGCCTGTGCGTCTTCAAGGAGAAGAGTGTTCTCACGAGCGCAAGGAAGAGCAATATCGCAAGGGATCTGCCATACGCCGCGGCCATCCTCAGCAATATACTGAGCGTTTGGACGGTAGTCGGTGTACATTGCCAAAGAAACGCCCTTGTCGTTACCGGAACGCTTAGCGTTGTAGATTGCCTCAAGAGCCTCAACGGAGATACCGTCATTGTCAATTACGTAACCCTTGGTGTCGGAAACAGCTACGCACTTACCGCCGAGCTGCTCAACCTTCTGAACTGCGTAAATTGCAACGTTACCAGAACCATGAACTACAACGGTCTTGCCCTCAAAAGAGTCACCGGTGCACTTCAAGTGCTCTGCAACCATGTAAACCAAACCATAGCCAGTTGCTTCGGTACGAGCCAAAGAACCGCCGAAGGAGAGACCCTTACCAGTCAAAGTGCCAGTCCACTCGTTGCGAAGACGCTTGTACTGACCGAACATGTAAGCAACCTCACGGCCACCTACACCCAAGTCACCAGCAGGAACGTCGGTGTTAGGACCAATGTGACGAGAAAGCTCAGTCATGAAAGACTGGCAGAAGTGCATGATTTCGTTGTTAGACTTGCCCTTAGGATCGAAGTCGGAACCGCCCTTGCCGCCGCCCATTGGCAAAGTGGTGAGGGAGTTCTTCAAAATCTGCTCGAAGCCCAAGAACTTAAGCATGCCCAAGTTTACGGTTGGGTTGAAGCGAAGGCCACCCTTGTAAGGGCCAATTGCAGAGTTAAATTCAACACGATAACCACGGTTTACCTGAACAGTACCGTTGTCATCTACCCATGGTACGCGGAAGGTGATGATGCGCTCAGGCTCAACAAGGCGCTCAAGAATAGCAGCCTGCTCATACTCTGGATGAGCTTCAATAACTGGTTCCAAAGTTGGCAAAACCTCAGTTACTGCCTGAATGAAGAGCTCCTGGTCTGGATCCTTCTGCTTTACCATTTCAATAATATTTTGTACGTAGCTCACTGTCTCCTCCTTAACAGAGATACGTTTTACCAATACGGTTTTTGGATAGCGTCATTATAAATTCAAAAAAATCATGAGTCCTTCTGCGAAATAAAGCTGTAACTTTCTGTTAACAAAAGACAAGAAATATAACCGCTTACAGTCGAAAAACGGCCAATTTTCCTACGGGTATTGGAAAAAAACTCGAAACAAAACGCTTAATTTTCGTTTGCGAATCGTGAAACAGCTTCTTTAACGCTTTGAAACACTTTCGTTTCTATTCGTTAAACTTTGAGCCTATTCGCTAAACTAATTGGTACACTCAAAAACAACGAAACAGCGCACACAAACAGACCACGAACACTACTAGCGGACACTGTATACAAGCATTGCCCGCGCGCTGCTGCTTTACAAGGCGCCCATACTAATACAAGGAAGTGCTATGGCTTATTCCGCTTTTCATAATCACACTACCTATTGCGATGGCAAAAATACTCCTGAAGAAATGGTTTTAGAAGCCATAAAGCTTGGCATGCCTTCCTTGGGATTTTCGGGCCACAGCTACACCTTCTTTGATGAGAGCTACTGCATGAGCAAAGAGGCAACGCGTGCCTACCTGGCCGAGCTTGCACGCCTCAAAGAGCGCTATGCGGATCAGATTACTATCTTTATAGGTATTGAGCAGGACATGTACAGCACCGAACCAACTGCTCCGTACGATTTCGTGATTGGTGCAAAGCACTACCTTTATAAAGATGGCATCTACCTTGATGTTGACGATTGCCCTGAAGTAATCACGCGTGATTGCCAAACCCATTTCGGCGGAGACTTTTATGCCTACGCCGAAGCGTATTACGAGCAGGCTTCACACATAATTGATAAAACTCAGTGCACCTTTATTGCTCACTTTGATTTGGTGACAAAGTTTAACGAAGGAAATGCACTTTTTGACGAAAGCAATCCCCGCTATCAGAAAGCAGCACTCAAGGCCGTAGATACGCTGTGCGAACAAGGTGCCGTTTTCGAAATAAACACTGGCGCCATGATTAAGGGCTATCGAACAACCCCTTACCCAGCGCCTTTCATTCTTGATAGGATTGCTCAACATGGCAACCGCGTTATTCTCTCAACTGATAGCCATTCGATAGACACGCTCCAGTTTGGCCTCAAAAAAGCTGAAGAGCTTGCAAAAACACACGGACTGTCAGTAATTAAAGAGTTGTAAAGGAACTACCATGGCTCAAGATTTCGTAATTGATGATGGTTGGCTCGTAGATTACGACCGCACTCTAACCCATATCGTTCTTCCACCAGAGGCAAAACATGTTGAAG
>JBJEKV010000113.1:0-3303 GCA_051878815.1 Anaerotardibacter sp.
AACCCTTAAAAGGAAGTTTAGTACCTGCAGAACGAGCTGAAGCAAGTGCAACAACCTTGCTTGCAGGGAAATCTACGTCGTGGAGAACCTCCAAGAACTCACGACCAACTGCTCCCGTTGCACCACAAACAGCAACTACAGGATTTGAAGGGATTTCTTTAGTCCAAGTCATAATTAGCGTCCTTTGTTCATCTTTGCCGCAATCTCTTCAGGAGAAAGCTGGGTTTCTTCAAAAATTGTTTCGGAGTCTAAACCGAATGCAGTGTGCAAGCACTGAACTGCCTTTTCAACTTGGTCAAGGTCAATAACAACTGACAAGCGAATAGGACTGGTAGAAATCATGCCAATGTTAATCTGTTCGTTAGCCAAGGTTTCAAACATGCGTGCAGCAACACCAGGGCTGGTCTTCATGCCGGTACCAACCAAAGAAACCTTTGCAATCTTTTCGTCAATAATTACCTGAGTTGCACCCAACTCGTCAATAATTTCGTCAACTGCTTCCATAGCCAAAGCCTTCTGAGAAGCTGGGAAGGTGAAGCTGATATTTGCTTTATTGTCTGAAGAAGCGTTCTGGATAATCATGTCAACAGAAACACGGTTGTTTGCCAAAGTTGAGAAAATCTTTGCAGCCATGCCGGACTCGTCAGCTAAGCCACGAATAGTAATGCGCATCTCACTTGTATCGTGAGCAATACCAGTAATAACAGCTTTTTCCATAGTGGTCTCCTTAACAAGAGTTCCAGGTGCATCAGAGAATGCAGAGCGGGAATGAATTACAACATTATATTTACGAGCAAATTCAACAGCGCGGGATTGCAATACTCCCGAACCAGCACCAGAAAGCTCAAGCATATCGTCATAGCAAATTTCATCAAGCTTCTTTGCGCGAGGGCAAACACGAGGGTCAGCAGTATAAACACCCTCAACGTCAGAATAAATCTCGCATACATCAGCATTTAAGCCAGCAGCAAGAGCAACAGCCGTAGTATCAGAACCACCACGACCAAGCGTAGTAATATCACCCGTTGAAGTTAATCCCTGGAAACCAGCTACTACGACAATCTTTCCTTCGTCCAAAGACTCACGGATACGATCTGCGTGAATAACTTCAATCTTTGCACTATTAAAAGCAGTGTCTGTCTGAATACCAGCCTGCCAACCGGTATAGCTAATTGCATCGTAGCCTTTAGCCTGAATTGCCATAGCAAGAAGTGCCATAGAAACCTGCTCGCCCGTTGAGAGAAGCACGTCCATCTCACGCTGGCCAGGTTTCTTGTTTAAGCTATCTGCAAGACCAACCAAATCATCAGTTGATTTACCCATTGCAGATACAACTGCAACTACTTCATCGCCAGCCTTTTTCTTTTCAATCAGACGGTCTGCAACACCTTTGATACGGTCAATATTTGCTACAGAAGTACCACCGAATTTTGCAACAACAAGTGCCATTAATCTTCTTTCTTCTTCATATATAGCTAGTCTGCAACATAATAACAAAACAGGCACGATTAACGTACCTGGTCTGTTATTTCGGATTAAGTTTTTTGCTAAACGCCCAAATCTCTCGCATTTTTCTCACTCTGAACGCTTTCATACTTACCTGCAGTATAGTAAGCCACTATTTCGAGGAGATTTCGTGCGGGCAAGATTTCCTTAGCCGTTTTTCATGTGGACTTGGCGAAGAAGATTTGCAACCGTTTCTGTTTGGTCAGCGCACTCTTCCAAGAGAAGGAAAATATTGCTCCACACCAATACACGTACCGGATTTTCACGATCGTGAGTATACAGATTATGGATAGCTTTCGTGTATAACTCGTCTACCTTTTCCTCAAGATCATTAACCTTGATGATGCCTTCCATAAAGCAATCAGAATGTTTCGCATTCTTAAATTCTTCAACCACTTCTACTAAAACTTCCGTAGCTTCATGGATGATTTCCACCATTGGCAAGACGCCGTTATGCATAAAGTGGATGTCATACATGTAGAAGCAGCGGCATACTTCTTCGATTTTGTCAGTCAGCAAATCAATATTGGAAGCAATTGCAACAATGTCTTCTCTATCAATAGGAGTAATAAAATCAGGAAGAAGGAAGTCGTAAATCTTGTGACAAACTTCATCCCCTTCGTTTTCTAACGCATGAGCTTGAGGAAGAAGGGTTCCAATTAATTCTTCAGCAGTTGAGAAGTTTTTAACTGCTTTTACCAGCATTGCTGAGGTTTCTTGAGAAATCTTGATTTGTTCCTCGAATGCCTTGTAGTAATCGAACTTTTCACGCTTCTTGAGATTTTTTTTCTTTTTCTTTTTGTCCCCGTACACGTAAGCCACCTATTCCTATTGCTGTGATGCACGTAGTTTTGCCAGTGCAACGCACACAGCGGTTCAATACACCACTAGTTATTGTATCGAATTAGAGGACTAACAATAATAGGCAAAAACTCTTCTTTGTTCATCTTGAATAGTGGTGAGAGAGTTATGGCCTGGAAGCACCAAGGTATCACCTGGAAGCTGAGAGAGCTTTTTCAAGGATGCTCGCATATCTTTCAAGCTGCCGCCTTCGAAGTCGGTACGGCCAATAGTGCCGCAGAACAAGGTGTCACCCGAAACAAGAAGATGTGGCTTTTCTGGATGATTGGTTTGTTCGGAATCAAGGAAGAAGCAAATGCTGCCTGGAGTATGTCCTGGGGTAGAAATTACCTTCCATACCATAGAACCTACACGGACCTTATCTTTATCACGGAGCTTCACATCAACAGGACAGGAATCCGCACTAATATACGCATCTCCCGGAGTTTGATTTTCAATTATTGGCGCATCAATTTCAGACGCATATACTTTTGCACCCGTTTTGTCTTTCAACTCTTTGAGTGCGCCAACGTGATCATGGTGATGATGAGTTACGAAAATTGCATCAAGCTTCTTTCCCTGAAGCATTGCAATGATCTTGTCAGCATCTGCCGAAGGGTCTACCACGATAGTTGACTCGCCGTCGGTCAAAACAAAGCAATTCGTCATAACGGGGCCCAAAATATTGAAGCACGCATCAATGCAAGCACCTTTAATATCATATGAGTTTTTACCACGGGTGATATTTACTTTCATGGGTATTCCCTCTCATCTTATGATTATCACGCTTGCTTCTCTTATTACCATGAAGCGCGAATTTGTAAAGCAACAATCAAACAGATAGAATCAAAACTACACGAGTTACCTACTTTTATTTCCGTTACTCTGTTCTGCTTCTATTACTGTTTAGTATCTGTTTGCTACTTCTGCTTCTGTTGCTTATTCTTGTTCTTTTTC
>JBJEKV010000114.1:0-3302 GCA_051878815.1 Anaerotardibacter sp.
GGAGCCTGAGTTGTTTGCGCCTCATCGGCTATAGCATGAGCCTTATTTAGCGAATAGCGCTCGTACTCAATACCATTTTTGGTAAGAGCATCTTGTACTTTTTGCGCATCAACTCTGTTTTCGTTAATCGTAAAGAACACAGGTGCTTGATTGTTTGAGTACGCCATAAACGTGCGTGCCTGATTGTGACCCATATCGTTTTCAAGCTGGGTTGCAAGCCAGAGCGGAAATCCTTCTTTAAGGGAAGCAGCCTTGAGAGACTTCTCAGCGTTACCATACGGAAATAAAGAAACTTGGCTGCTAAGCTTCCTCATGACAAAGTTTCCTAAGCGAGCAGCACGAGGAGATGCATAACGCACCAACTCAACCGTTTGGTCTACAACAGCGTAAGCTTCCTTTTTAAGGTAAAACAATTCGTAAGCACCAATGCGAAGTGCTTCGCGAACGTTAGGCTGTACATCTTTTGGATTGTTGAGAACCGAATCAATAAGCTCATCTAATGATCCACACGTAGACACAACCCCTCTTGAAAGAAGAATAGCAAATGCCTTATCTTCGGCTGAAAGCTTAAACGAAGAGAGGATTTTAGGCGCAACACGAGAAAAGTACTTATTAGTTGTCCTCATGGCAGTAAGAATTTCATACGCACATACGCGCGCAGGACTTGCCAAGGAAGGACTTGATTTAGGACGACGTTTTGAGGTTCTCATTTCTGAATGCTGAGCTCTTTTTGAGTTAGCCATTAATACCTTCCCACGTAAATCCACCTTGTTTTATACCCTGGATTCCTGCCGCAAAAGACTTTCCATCCATGCTATTTTTTCCACTTGGTTTAACAGAGAGTACCTCAAGCACGCCATCTGAAAGACCAATAAATAAACGCTTTGCAGCAAATACCACATCGCCCGCATTCATAGAGGAAGTTAGGGCAACATCATCTTCGCCACAAAGACGGGTTTTGATAAGGGTAACTTCTTTTCCTGCTAAAACGCAGCGGCTTGGATGACTTTCGCTTGAAGCCTGGATACATGCTTGCGCAAATACCGCCTCAAAAGACGGATTAATATCAAGTTCGCCTTTTTCAATTTTGTGAGCATACGTTACTTTGCTCTAATCTTGAGGAACCCAAAGAGAACTGCCCAGCTCCAAATGCTCTAAACAAGTCAAGAGCGCACGCGAGCCAAGCTCGGCCAATTCCTGTGTGAGCTCTTCAGCAGTAAAGTTGCCAATTTCCATAGAGCGCTCAATACAGTAATCACCCGTATCAAGTCCCTCTTCCATTTTCATAATGCAGACACCCGCGTTTGCATCACCCGCAAGGATTGCTCTTTCAACCGGAGCAGCACCGCGCCATCGAGGTAGAAGTGACGCATGAACATTAATGCATCCGTATTTCGGAAGATCCAAAACGCTCTTAGGTAACAAAACACTAAATGCCGCAACAACAACTACGTCAGGGTTAAGAGACTCAAGCGCCTGGAACGAACCCGGGTCTTTCGAAAAAGAAGTGCATTCAAAAACGGGAATCCCTAATTCGCACGCAACCTCTTTAACAGGTGACGGAACAAGCTTCTTGCCTCGAGAACGAACCGTATCAGGACGAGTAAAAACTCCTACCACCTCATGCTGTTCGGACAAGTAAGAAAGAATTGTTGCCGAAAAGGAAGGTGTTCCCATAAAAACAACACGCATGGTTAAACCCTATTCAACGTCTCCAGGAACTGCTCCATTAGCAAGAGCAATCTGATAGTCTTTTAATGCTTTAATGCGATCCATTGGTGCGCAGGATTCAAACAAAGTTTTGCCATCAAGATGGTCAATTTCATGCTGGAAACAGCGGCCTAGCAAGCCATCTGCCTCAACAATATGCTCATTACCCTCAAGGTCATAGAAACGAACCTTTGCAATTGGCTGGCGAATAATAGGAATCTGAATACCAGGCAAAGATAAGCAGCCTTCCATGCCCACTTCAGGTTCGCCCTTAAGCTCTACGATTTCAGGATTAACGAGGAACATTGGATCTGGCTCATCCTCTGGGTCACCGCAGTCAATAACTACGAGTCGTTTAGAGATACCAACCTGAGGAGCAGCAATGCCGCAACCATAGTTTTTATACATCGTAACTGCCATACGTTCGGCAATCTTTTTAAGAGATTTATCTCCTACCTCACAAGGTTCGCAAACCTGGCGAAGAATTGGATCAGGAGAAGTCACCATTTTGAAAGGTCTCATATACACATCCTTATTCTGTTAAATCGTGACGAGCACGAAGATTACGTAAATTCTCTTGAAGAGCAACGATAGATTGGAAATACCAGTCTCGCTCCTCTTCGCTCATAGAAGCATTGTTCTTTAATGATAATCTCATTGTGGTAATAGTATCCGACAAATCTCCAATCGAGAGCTCATCAGCAATAAACCGCAAATATTCATAAGCGCCATGGTAATCACCAGTAACAGCCGCAGTCAAAACTTTCATTGCATAAGGATTACGCTGTTGCGCATAATCAAGAACTTCAGCAACGGTTGCGTTGGGCTTTTCGACACAAACATCCAAAAGGACATCCGCTAAATCTCTATGAATATTCTCATGCCAATTAGTTTGACCTAGCTCGTTCGCAAAATCACCAATCATTGCTGGATTTTGGGCACAGAGAGCAAGAAATTCTCGCTCGTTTTTAAGGCGATTCTTTTCCGCAACGCTCAGCTGCTTGCTGCGCTTTTGGGTAACAGGCGCTTGCGTAGGTTGAGGATACGACTCTCTTGCCGCTGCAGGAGCCTTCAAACGAGACAACTGCGAAAGAACCGCACTTTCCTGCATATGAGTTTGGCTTGCAATATAGACCGCATAGTTTTGTGCGAGCAAGGAATCTTTAATTGGGGCAAGAACTTGAAGCGCTGCAATAACCGCTCTTCCCTGACCTTCTGGAGAGAACAAATCATATCCCGCAATTTTTCTATCAATACCGAATTTAATGAGCGGAACTGCCGTATCAAGCAATGCTCTCATATCATCAGCACCGTATGTTTCAAGATATTCGCACGGATCAAGATTATTAGGCAGTGTCAACGCGTACAAATCAGCATTACCCGATGAGTGTTCTGGCGTAACCGAGTCATCAATAAACTCCAAGGCACGCTCACATGCACGCTGACCAGCCTCATCACCGTCAAACAAGTAGACGATTTTTTGCTTTGCATGATGAGAAAGTATGCGAATATGCTGACGGGTAAGCGCCGTTCCTAAGGTTGCTACCGTATTCGTAATACCTGCTTCATGCATAGCAATAACATCGGTGTAC
>JBJEKV010000115.1:0-14503 GCA_051878815.1 Anaerotardibacter sp.
TGCAGCCCCAAGAAGTATCAAAGCTTTGGATTACTGCTTCAGGCGGCCCGTTCCGCGGAAAGGAGAAAGAGGACCTGAAAAACATCACGCCTGCTCAGGCGTTGGCTCATCCAACCTGGAATATGGGTCCTAAGATTTCGATTGACTCATCAACTTTGATGAATAAAGGCCTTGAAGTAATTGAAGCGCACCATTTGTTCAACATGCCTTACGACAAGATTGAGGTAGTAGTTCAGCCTCAGAGCGCTATTCATTCAATGGTTGAATTTACTGACGGATCAGTTAAGGCGCATTTGGGAACAACTGATATGCGTATTCCTATTCAGTTCTCGTTGAGCTATCCAGACCGTTGGGATGCTCCCGTTGAACCTTTGGATTTCAGAAAACTAGGCTCGCTCGAGTTTGAGGCTCCTGATACGGAAACCTTTTCTTGTCTTGCGCTTGCTTTTAAGGCGGGCTCTATTGGCGGAACGCTTCCTTGCGTTATGAATGCTGCTAACGAAATTGCGGTTGCGGCTTTTTTGGCTGAACAGTGTCCTTATTTGGGTATTGCAGAAGTTGTCGAAAAAACCATGGATGCTGCTACGGTTGAAGCAGTTGAGAGCATTGATCAATTAATGGAAGTAGATGCGTGGGCTCGAGACTATGCGCGCGAATATATCGAGCAGACCTTTAACTAATCTTTCAACAGTCCCTTTAATTACCAGTTTCTAAGAATTCGGAGAACGCAAACAAGTATATGGATGCTTTGATTTCAATAATGTGCTGCCTCATTATCTTGAGCGTGCTCGTCTTTATTCACGAAGGCGGTCATTTCTTGGTGGCGCGCGCATTTGGTGTTCGAGTCACTGAGTTTATGCTCGGTCTTCCTGGGCCAAACATTGGCTTTCAATGGAAGGGAACTCGTTTTGGGGTGACCGCCATTCCTTTAGGCGGCTACGCTATGGTGTGCGGCATGACGCCGAAGCGTGATATTCCATATCTCAAAGAGATTCTTGGGTATGCCTATACCCACGGAACGGTTTCTCTTGAAGAAATTGAGCGCGCATTTGAAATCAGCGAAGATCAAGCATTAGAAGCACTTGAAGAACTGTGCGAATGGGGTTCGCTCAAGCGCCCTTTAAAAACTGACACGTGCAACATCTATCGTACTCCTGAGACTAATACTGCACCAATGGGGACTTCGCGAGTAGTGGAAGATTTGGATGCGTTCTATGACGCTGAGGATAAAATGCAATACCATTCGCTTCCGTTTATAAAGCGCGTGGCAATCCTTTTGGCTGGACCAGCCATGAATCTTTTATATGCCATGGTGGTATTTGTTATTATTTATTCCGTATTAGGTATTGATTTGCAAAACACTCAAACGGGCGAGGTATTTCACTATACCTTAACGCCGTTTGAATCAATCATTGCCGGTTTTAACTATATTGGCGCAGTGTTTGTTGCAATCTTGGGCCTTTTTAATCCTGCTACTGTTGCTGATACGGTGTCTAATTCCACTTCTATTATTGGCATTGCGGTTCTTTCTAAAACGGCGTTCGAGCAGGGCTTGGTTACCGCTCTTTCGTTCTCTGCAATTATTTCTGTTTCTTTAGGTTTGATGAATGCGCTTCCTATTCCTCCTCTTGATGGAGGAAAATTCGTTATTGAAGTGGTTCAGAAAATAACGGGAAGAAACGTTTCGATAAAAGTACAAAATGCGGTTTCAACCATGGGAATGGCATTGTTTTTGTTGCTGTTTGTGGTTATGGTTAACCAGGATGTACAACGTTTTATTTTTGGTAATTGGGGCTAACTATGACGAGCAATTCAGAAAAAATGAAACCTCATCAGATTACACGAACGGTCTCTGTTGGAGACGTGGTAATGGGTGGAGGGAACCCTTGCGTAGTTCAATCTATGCTGAACCTCCCGCTTTGCCAAGTTCAGGAGAATGTTGATCAGATTACCAGGCTTGCCGAGGCTGGCTGCGAAGTAATTCGCATTGCTATCCCTTCGAAAGCTGATCTTGATTACTTTCAGGAAATTTGTGAAAAATCATGTCTGCCTGTAGTAGCTGATATTCATTTCAGCGCGGAGATTGCGATTGAAGCCGCAAAAAGAGGCGCTTCGAAATTACGCATTAATCCGGGCAATATTGGTGGTCTTGAAAAAACCGTTCCTGTGCTTGAGGCTGCTAAAAGTGCTGGTATTCCTATCAGAATCGGCGTAAATGCCGGTTCTTTGGATAGCGAAATTGCTGAGCGTACTGATTTGACCTTGCCGGAAAAACTCACCGCCTCGGCAGTAGGCTACGTAGAGTTTTTCGAATCACAGGGTTTTTACGACATTGTGGTCTCGGCAAAAGCTCATGACGTGGTTACCACGGTCGAGACGTATCGCTTACTCTCTCAGAAGATTCCGCATATTCCGCTCCATATTGGTGTGACGGAAGCAGGTACCCTGTTCCAAGGATTGGTTAAGTCAGCAAGTGGACTTGGCATTCTTCTTGAGGAAGGCATTGGAGATACCATGCGTATCTCGCTCACTGATGACCCGGTTGAAGAAATCCGCGCATGTTGGACCTTATTAGGTGCGCTTGACTTGCGCCGTCGTAATCCTGAACTTATCTCATGTCCGACCTGTGGCCGTTGTAAAGTGGATTTAATAGCCCTTGCAAAAGAAATTGAAGTAAGATTATCTTCTGTTTCTCAACCTATTCAGGTTGCAGTAATGGGATGTGTAGTTAATGGCCCTGGCGAAGCGGCAAGTGCTGACATTGGTGTAGCATGTGGCGACGGCATGGGAGTTATTTTTGCCCACGGAAAAACCTTGCGAAAGGTTAAAGAAGAGGATATTGTTGAGGCCTTGATGGAAGAGATTGGAAGACTATGACGAAAATGATTCGTTTGAGTGAGACATACGCTCCAACCCTAAAAGAGAATCCGGTAGATGCTGAAATTGCAAGCCATATTTTGCTTGTTCGCGCTGGTATGATTCGCAAAGTAGCATCGGGTGTTTATTCATTTCTCCCTCTTGGCATGCGCGTGCTCTCAAAGATTGAAAATATCGTTCGTGAAGAGATGAACGCAAAGGGCGCACAGGAAATTCTTATGCCTGCTTTGCAGCCTGCTGAATTGTGGCACGAAAGCGGCCGCTGGGATGATTACGGTCCAGAGCTTATGCGTATGAATGACCGTCATGACCATGGTTTCTGCCTTGGCCCAACACACGAAGAATTGATCACGGCAATTGTTCGCAATGAGCTTCGCTCTTATAAGCAGCTTCCTTGCAACTTGTATCAGATTCAGTCTAAGTTCCGTGACGAAATTCGTCCTCGCTTTGGTTTGTTGCGCAGCCGCGAATTCATCATGAAGGATGCGTACAGTTTCCATTCAAGCAAAGAGTCTCTTCAGGAGACGTATGACGATATGTATGAAGCATACGGAAAGATTTGCGATCGCTGCGGTCTTGATTATCGTCCGGTATTGGCAGACTCTGGCCAAATTGGTGGTAGCGTAACTCACGAATTTATGGCTCTTGCAGAAGCAGGCGAAGCAGAGTTGGTTTATTGCTCCTGCTGTAACTATGCTGCTGACACCGAAGTTGGCGCTTGTAAATGTCATCCTGAGGAATTTGGTGTTACTGAGCTTACTAAGCTTGAAACTCCAGGCGTAGCTTCTATTGCTGAGCTTGCTGAATTCTTGGGAACAACCGAGAACAAAACCGTAAAAGCATTGGTAGGTAAGGATGAGGAAGGCACTATTGTTGCACTCTTTATTCCAGGAGACCATGAGCTCAATGAGTTGAAGGCAATCAATGCAATTCCTGGTTTTGAATTACTTACTGATGAAGAGCTCAAAGAAGCCAAGCTTCCTAAGGGCTCAATTGGTCCTGTTGGTTTGCCTGAGGGTGTAAAGGTTGTTGCTGATAGCAACTTGAAGGACATCCTTCACTGGGTTGTTGGCGCAAACGAGCATGGATTCCACTACACCGGTGCTAAACAGGATCGTGACTTTACTGTTGATATGTGGGCTGATCTCTGTGAGGCTCGTAAGGGTGACGCTTGTCCTGAATGTGGTGAAGAGTTGTTGAGCGCTCGCGGCATTGAGGTTTCTCAGGTATTCCAGCTTGGTGACAAGTACTCTAAGGCAATGAATGCGGTTTACTCTGATGAAGATGGCAAGGATAAGCCATTTATCATGGGTTGCTATGGCGTTGGCGTAACTCGTACGCTTGCAGCTGTTGTTGAGCAGCATAATGACGAGCGTGGCATTATTTGGCCTATGAATATTGCTCCTGCACACGTATGTGTTCTTCCTTTGGTAACGAACGATGACGTGGTAATGCCAGTAGCATGTGATATTGCGAGCCAGTTAGAACAGGCAGGCGTTGAAGTTGCACTTGATGATCGTAAAGAACGTCCTGGTGTTAAATTCGCTGATGCTGACTTGATTGGTTGGCCTGTTCAGATCGTGGTTGGTAAACGCGGAGTTGAGAACGGCGTTGCTGAAGTAAAGATTCGCGCAACGGGAGAGAAGAAGGAAATTCCATTTTCCGATATTGATGCTCTTCTTGCAGAAATTAATAACGCAGCAGCTCTTTAAGGATAAAAAGAGTTTGCGGGTTTATCTTTGTTGCTTTGCTTGGACTAAGCGGCATAAAGATACAAGGTGTGCGTATGCTGAAGTAAAACAAAACGCCTGTTCATTCGAGCAGGCGTTTTTCTTCGGCAGCAGTGAAAAAGGATTGTTATGGAACAGAGAAAAATTCCTGAATTGTTAGCGCCAGCAGGTGGTATGGAACAACTTCGCTATGCTATTGCCTTTGGCGCTGATGCAGTGTATCTGGCATGTGATAAGTATGGTCTGAGAGCTCGTGCTCAAAACTTCTCATTGGATGAACTTCCAGAAGCAGTCAAGTATGCTCATGATCATGGGGTTAAAGTTCATGTAACGTGCAATGCCTATGCTCACGATAAAGATTTGTCTGATTTGCCTCACTATGCAAAGGCTCTCGAAAATGCAGGAGTTGATGCGGTCATCGTGAGTGATTTAGGTGTTCTCTCCATCATTCATGAAACGGCACCTTCGCTTGAACTTCATGTTTCTACTCAGGCTTCCGTTTCCAATGTAGCTGCTGCTAGGGCATGGTATTCATTAGGTGCTCGTCGTGTTGTGTGTGCTCGCGAAATGTCCCTTGAGGAAATTGCTGCCTTAAAAAGGGACCTTCCTGAAGACATGGAAGTGGAGGTGTTCGTGCATGGCGCAATGTGTATGGCAATTTCAGGCCGCTGCCTGATTAGTGATTTCTTGGCTAACCGCGCAGCAAATCAAGGCAATTGCGTGCAGCCATGCCGTTGGGGCTATACCTTGGAGGAACCTTCTCGTCCGGGACAGCTTTTCGATATTGAAGAAGACCAGGGTCTTACCCATATCATGAACTCCAAAGACTTGAATATGCTTGCTCATTTGGATGATCTTATTGAGGCGGGTGTTGACTCAATCAAGATTGAAGGTCGCGTCAAGAAAGCATTTTATGTTGCAACCGTAGTAAATGCGTATCGCCATGTTCTTGATGGGGAACCTGCCGAAAAGTGGCAAGGGGAATTGGAGACTATTTCACACCGTCCATACCATACGGGCTTCTTCTATGGTCCAGCTGAACAGTCTCTAAGCGATGACATCTATGTCCAGCTCTATGACTGGGTTGGAGAAGTTGTTGAGAGCACTCAGATTGAAGAGGGCCTCTGGGACGTTGACGTATATTGTAGAAATAGATTCTACGAAAACGATTCCTTAGACCTATTGAGCCCTCATGCTCCTATTGTTCCGATTGTTATCAAAGCGTTACGCGAGTGCTTTTCGAATGGGGACACGCTGCCATCAGAGATAGCAAATAAAGCCATGGGAACATACCGATTCACCTGCGATAGGGAACTTAAACCGGGTGATATCTTGAGAGCAAAAAGAAAAAATCCAAAGGTTAAGAATTAGTGTCTTAATTTGTTGGTCTGTCTGCAAGTTTATTGCTATCATTCGAATTAACCTATGAAAGGAGTTCTTATGGGACGCAAGGCAACAGAACCAATAACCTTTACCAACATGGATGAATTGGTTGTCTACCTTATGGGTAACCATTCTGTGTATACGGAAGTAGGTGGTCAGCTTTTTTACATCACTGATGTAAATTGCTCTTATTGGCGTGCTCAGGACACCGCAACTCTTAATGAAAAAGATCATTATGTAGACTGCTCCGAACTTGTTTCAACTTTGTCAGAGTTTGTTACGGTTCCTTTTGCTGACGGTAAGTCATTAACGGAAGTTTTTGAGGAAGCAGTTTTTTATCCTTCAGTAAAGGATTAAGTATTTAGGTAGACGGTATTGAGGGAGAGAGTCCTACTTGACGGTTTAGCGGTTCTCCTTATATACTGTATGACGCTCAAGGGGCATTAGCTCAGCTGGGAGAGCGCTTGGCTGGCAGCCAAGAGGTCACGGGTTCGATCCCCGTATGCTCCACCACTTATTCAAAGCCTGGTAATTGCGAAAAGTAGTTGCCAGGCTTTTTTACTGCACTCCGCTTTAGAGCAATGCTGAGCCTATGGATTTTGAGACTTATAGGTGGTTTTTGGCATGAAAAAAGCTTCTAAGAAGCTTCATGAAATCTGATTATTCAAATACTTCGAAATTCTCAAGCGTGTCGTTAAGGTAATCACACACGCAATCAATAGCACGACCTGAGACGTTTGAAATGACGGTAATTCCTGCTGCGTTGAGGGAGTCGATCTCTTTATTCTGAATCCTGTCGCAAAGAAGAACTTTCACATCAATCTGGCGAAGAAAGTTTGCTTGTGAACCACAAAGATGACCTTGGCTTGGAAGGTTGCGAGAGGCTACAATTTGTCCGTCTTCAATTTTGTAGTAGTTAAAGTTCGAACAGGCACTAAAGATAGGGCAGACATTCAAACCTTCACTAGCAACAGCGATTTGCATGAGTTTCCTACTAGCTAAATTTGTAATACCTCAGAATACTTTACGTAACCTTGGGGATTATTTTCTGAGCTTTCGCTAAACGGAAAGAATGGGATACTATTTGGACATGTTCAAATCTGATATAGTGTCAACAGTGATTGGCAGAACAGTTAATCTACGAGGGATTTTCCTAAAAAAGAGTAGTTTTAGAAAAAAAGTTAAGAAAAACACTTGCGTTTTATTTCCCGCTTTGTAATAATAATCGAGCTGCAAGTCAGCGTGTCCGTCCCCATCGTCTAGAGGCCTAGGACGCGGCCCTTTCAAGGCTGAAACACGGGTTCGACTCCCGTTGGGGGCACCAAGTATTTCAAGACTCTGGTAACAGAGTCTTTTTTTATGTAATTTTTCCCTTTGACGAACTTCTGACTACAATGGTCTATCGAAAAAAGTCTAGGGAAACGATCTTTTTAGAACAGATTGAAGCTAATTTAAACGAGACGTTTTATGCGAAATGGTCAAGGCGAACTAATCTGTTGGAGGAAGACCGAACAAAAAATCTACTCTTGAAGGAGTTTTAGTGCAAAAGTTAATTGCTCAAATCATGAAATTTGGCGTGGTTGGTTTTATCGCCTTCTTTATCGACTTTGGCACTATGGTTTTCTTGACGGAAGTATTTGCGGTTCCGTATCTGATTAGTACTACCATTGCGTTTATTGTTTCCGTTATCTTCAACTACTTCGCTTCGATGCGCTTTGTATTTAAACGCAAAGACTCTATGAGCCGCAGAAGAGAATTCATCATCTTCGTCTTATTGTCAGTAGTTGGATTGATCCTCAACGACATCTTCATGTTTGTCTTTGTTGATTTCTTCTTGATTGACTATCGAATCTCAAAGATTGTCACAACAGCTCTGGTTATGGTGTGGAATTTTGTATCTCGTAAGGTCTTCTTAGAAGCTAAAGAATAATTCACGTTTTCCAGTTAAAATAGAATAGTTGTAAATCAAGTTTCGCAATTTCTTTTTGAGCAGATAAGGAAGGAATTAGCGTTATGAACGTTCAATTCAAGACCATGCGTAGGTTTGGGGATAAGGCATATATTCTGGCTGAGGTAACTGGCTATGACGAACGCCTTCCTATGATTCTTTCTGCCTCAACTGAATCGGGCTTACACATTCCTTCTGATACGTTTGCCTATTGTGCTGAAGATAACTTCCTCGATTTAGAGTCGGTTCTTTTTGACGGAATGCTTACTTCTTCGGAAACTGCTCTCGCAGGTGCTCATTTTCGCACTGCTGCCGAAGTAAGGCATTTTGTCATCGTTCTTCCTTGGCTTTCCATCAAGCGTTTTGTTTTAGAATTTCGCGCTATTGATTCAGAAGGCGCAACTATTATCTCGTGTGTGAAAAAGCTTGATCTTCCTTCTATCCAGTGGTCAACAATGCTTGCCTCGCGTTTTTATGATGACGAAGGAAGTGCGATAGAAAAGCTTGACGGTTCGTATATTCACGATCGTATTCATATTGATTTCATTCGTGCGGTAGAAGATCAAAAGCAGATTTTGATTACCGCAGAAGTTGAACTGCCATTCCATGAGGAAAGTGTTATTGAGTTTGACTTCCTTGACCAAAAGGGAAGACGTCTCTTTTTGGATTCCTACGTAATTGAAGACAGTGTTTCGCACGCAATTGACTTTGGCTCGTTCGAACGCCGTCATATGGTGGTCAGCTTCTCAATCAGTAAAGAACAAGAGGGTGTTTGCTTCTGCGCAACCGATACACAAGGCGGTGTACTTCCAGGCTTTGCTATGTTGGGTGAGGGTAGCAAGGAAATCCTTTTGGAGGAGTTCTACAGCAAAACAACTAATTCTTTGGATGATGAGAACTACAACTCTTGGGGTAATGAAGTGCACGCGGTTGATTTGCCAACTATGCTTCAGCAGGTTTCTTCTCGATTCGAGTATGAACCATTAATCAGTGTGGTTTGCCTTCTTAATGATGACCCGGTACACCATCTTTTTGAACTCATTAGCTCCATGCGTACGCAAACCTATGGAAAATGGGAGCTTATTCTCGTAAACATTTCGGAATATCGTCAATCTATTGTCGATATTGTCAATGCGTTTAAAGATGACCGCATTTATATGATTAACCCTTCGGACGAAGTTCGCTTGTATTCAGGTCTTGCAGCTGTCGAAGGTGATTTTGTTTCTGTTATCCGTGCTTCAGATAAGCTTGCTCATGATGCCTTATTCGAAATTGTGCGTGCGGTAAATGAAACACCTGAGTGTGATTTTTTCTATAGCGATGTTGATACGGTTGATGCTAATGGAATCCACTCAAATCCAATTTTCAAGCCAGATTTCTCTCCAGAAATGCTTCGCTGCTATAACTACATTAAGGGCTTTATTGCGGTTAGAAGAAGCTTGATAGATCAGTTGAACATGCTTGATTTTTCGTATGGTTCAGCGTTTGAATATGACACTATTCTTCAGCTGTGTGAAAATGCGCGCAAGGTATGTCACGTTCCTCGCGTTTTGTATCACATTCGCTATGGATCAAACCCTCTCTTTGGTGTTCATTCTCAGGATTCTCAAGAAGAAGGACGAAAAGCCCTTTTGAATCACTGTAAGAGAATTGGCATTACAGCAGAAGTAATCAGCTCGAATATTCCATTCCATTATCAGGTTCGCCATATTACTGATTGTCGTCAGAAGGTAAGCATTGTTATTCCTTCATTAGGCGATATTGAGGTGTTGTCAAAATGTCTTAATACGCTTTTTGGTAGGTTGTCCTACCGGGAGTATGAGGTAGTAGTTGTTGACGCTTCTTGTAATAAGGATTTGGAGAGCCGTTATAGCGCTCTTACTGAAAAGCATGACAATCTTCAAGTTCTTGTTTGGGATAAAGAGTTTAATCTTGCGAAGATTGCTAACTTTGCCGCAGAAAACACTCAGTCTGACTACTTGCTGTTCTTAACCGAAGATGCCAAGGTACTCTCAGACGAATTCTTGAAGGTGATGGTGGGCTACTTCCAATCTCCTGAAGTAGGTGTTGTTGGTCCAAAGCAGCTCTATATTGATGGCACCGTTGAGAATGCAGGCATTGTAGTTGGTGGAGATAAGGTAATTAACACCCTTTCTCGTTATATGCCACGCGATTGGCGCGGGTATCAGAATCGTGCCATTATTCCTCAGAATGTCTCTGCGGTATCAGGTGACTGCATGCTTGTTCGCCGAAACGTTTTTGATGAGGTTGGTGGCTTTACTGAGGAATTTTCGTTGTCTTATTCCGACGTTGACTTCTGCTTGAAGGCAGCGTCGAAGGGCTATTACACGGTTTATACCCCTCATGCCATCATGAGCCATTACAAATCCGTTTCTCGTGCAAGAAATTATTCTCAGGCTTTGATGATTAAGATTCGCAAAGAAGCAGCGTTGTTGGAGTATTTGTGGCCTGAGCTCTACGTTAAAGGTGACCCTTTCTATAACGCAAATCTTGATAGCTCAAATTCTTATTTTGCAATGCCTTACTATTCTTCTCCTGAGGAGTATTAAGAATGAATGTCCGTTTGGAAAGCATTTGTCATGGTGATGGCAAAGTTTATCTTCAGCTGGTAATTGATAAAGTGCGCCCTGATGCAGTTTTGGGCGTAGAAGCTCTTTTAAAAGATGAGTCCGTTATTCCGTCTCATCTTTTTCCGTTTACCCTTGTTGATGATTCTTCCCTGGCAAACTTTATTGTGGTCCTTCCGTTTCTTTCGGTTCGTGAAGTTGACTTAGTCTTTACCGAATACGAAGAGGGGGAACCGGTTGAAAAATCGTGCCTTACCGTTGAACTTAACTCGGTTCGTTTAAGGACACGCATCAATAGTTTAGTGCGCAATGAGCTTATTTCTGACATGCTTGATATCGAGCATGAGTATTGCGCAGAACGTATGAGTATCTACTTCTCTCACGCCATTGAGACTGAAGAGTCTATGGTGGTAAAGATGCTTGTTGATATGCCAAAAATGCAAGAGAGTAATGTTCTCGTTCGTTTTATGGATGCACGCGGAAAAGAAATTGACTTGCCCGTCTTTCCTCTATTCGAAGAGGTCTATCCTGCTCAAAGGTTTGGTGACAAAGATCGCTTGCAGCTGGGCTTTTCGGTTTTGGTGGATAAGGAAGACAAAGACTTTTGCGTTATCGCCTATGACGAAAAGGATCGTATTCCGGGCGGCTTTGGCATGTTTTGCGATGAGACGTATCGTCCTTTGTGGGAGCTTTTCAAGAAAGAGTCCTGCTCTGCATCCGAGGATCTTCGTTATGGCGAATGGCTGAGAGAGCACGAGCCTTCCTTGGCTGATATTGCTCTGCAGCGCTCTAATAGTCTTCCCTTCAGGCCGCTTGTGAGTTTGGTACTCCCTCTTGTTTCTTGCAACAAGGAGCGTCTTTGCGAAGTTGTTGACCCAATCATAGATCAGACGTACGGCAATTTCGAACTGATTGTGGTTGATGCTTGTCTTGATGACGATACTTACAAGGATTACTTTGGCCTCTGGGAAGAAGACAAGCGAATTAAACGAATCAAAATGGATGACTCTTCGTCAGCCTCAGCAGTGGTGTTGACGGGATTGCTTCAGTCTCGGGGAGAATACTGCGCGGTAGTGTCTCAAGAAGTGCTTCTTGCCAGCGATGCACTTTTTGAATACGTGAGGCGCCTTAATGAGCTGAAGGCTCAGGATGAAGAAAACCGTACGGGGGTAAATCGTTATCAAACGTGCGTGTTGTACTCTGACCATGATGACGTTGATAGCGAAGGATACCAAATTCATCCTCATCTCAAGCCTGAGTATTCGCCTGACTATTTGTATTCGTTTAATTACTTTGGCTTGTTTGTAATGCTTTCTCGTTCAGTGATTGACTCTATTGCGAAAGAGTATGGCTTTACGGCCCAAGCCTTTAGCTATGATTTGGCATTGAAGTCAACTCTTGTTGCTTCTTGCATTGAGCATATTCCGCTTGTTTTATATCACGTATACCCTTATGACGAAGAGGTTATCTCGTCCAATAAGGACATAAACGAGTTTATGGAAGATAGAAATAATCCACTCTATTTCGGTAGAAAAGTTCTTGCTCAGCATCTTTCACAAAAGGGAATTAACGCACGTGTTCTCATTGATGCTCAAAATGAGAGCTACAACGTTGATTACTATCTTGAAGAAGATGACGAATCTACCGTTTCCATTTTGATTCCAACAAAGGATCAAAGCGCACTCTTAGAGAGATGCATCACCTCTATCATGGAGACGAATAAGTTTGATAGATACGAAATTGTAATTATCGACAACCAGAGCGTAGAACGTGAAACGTTCAATTTGTATGCAGCGCTTCAGAATTCCAGCAAGGTTTCGGTTCGTTTGTTTAAATATGACAAGCCGTTTCATTATGCACGCATGATTAATGCGGCTGCACGCACCTGTAAGAGCGACTACCTCTTGCTTCTCCATAATGATACGGAAATGATTGCCGACAATAATCTCGAGAAGCTTGTTGGTCAGTGTTCTCGCAGTGATATTGGCGTTGTGGGAGGCAAGCTGCTCTTCGCAGATCAGACGGTTCAGCATGCAGGATATGTAGTTGGAAAGCGCGGTCACGTGAGCAATATTGGCGCTCATTGCGGCAGAACGTATCCAGGATATGAGAAGCGTTTTATTGTTGCCAATAATGTATCAGCTGTCTCAAGTGCTTGTTTAATGGTAAAGCGTTCCTTGTTTGAAAAGCTGGGTGGCCTTGAAGAACGTTTCAATATTTACTATTCCGATATTGATTTCTGCTTGCGCGTGCTAAAAGAAGGATACTACGTTGCGGTAAACCCTTCAGTAGAGTTGTTTCATCAGGAGCGTGCAACACTTGGTCATGGATTTAGACCTGATCAGCAGTTGCGTATTGAAAAGGAAAGGGCTTTCTTCCAGTATCGCTGGCCTCGCTACAGTCTTGAGGGAGATCCATTTATTGGAAGAAATATCAGTTCTCAAACAGGATACTTCTCTCTCAATTTCGATAACTAGGCACAGCTGAGTAAAAACTAACGAGACACTGCTGAGTTAAAAAAAGTGATAGAAAACTGACAAAGCGCCAGATATTGGGTGCCTGACTAAGTATTTGCCTTTCATCTTGTTACGTAGTAGAAATAATTCTGTGATTAAATAGAAGCTTAAAGTTAAGGATTTTTGAGCTATTTTCAGGTAATCTGAGAGGCAAAACAATCTTTGAAAGAAAGGTAACTCATGGTTTACAACCCACAAAAAGACTTTGTGCTGAAGACGATTAATGCACGAGACGTCCATTTTGTTCGTTTTTGGTTCTGTGACGTATTGGGCAATATGAAGTCTTTCGCCGTAATCCCTTCCGAGCTTGAAAATGCGTTTGAAGAGGGAATGGGTTTTGACGCTGCCTGCATTCAGGGATTCTCCTTCTCGCATGAGTCAGATATGCTTGCATATCCTGATCCATCCACATTCCAGATTCTTCCATGGCGTCCCGAGCAAGATGCAGTAGGAAGAATGTTCTGCACTATCAAAACACCTCAAGGAGAAATCTTCGAAGGTGACTCTCGTGAGGTTTTGAAACGTGTTGCTACTAAGGTCCAGAACATGGGCTACACCATGAATGTTGGTCCTGAGTTGGAATACTATTACTTCAAGGATTCCAAGGGCACTGAGGTATTAGATAACGGTGGCTATTTCGATTTAACTTCCTTAGACATGGCAACCGATATGCGTCGTGACACTATTCTTACGCTTGAAAAGATGGGCATTCCGGTAGAGTACTCCCATCATGAGAATGGTCCTTCTCAGCAGGAGATTGACCTTCGTTATTCAGACGCACTTACTATGGCTGACAACGTAATGACCTACAAAATGGTTGTTAAAGAGATTGCTCATAAACATGGAGTATATGCATCCTTTATGCCAAAACCTATGGCAGGCCAGCCAGGCTCTGGTATGCATATTCATCAAAGCTTGTTTGACGAAGACGGCAACAATGCTTTCTTCGATCCAAATGATCCTGATGGCTACGGTCTCTCCAAGATTGCTAAGCACTACATCGCTGGTTTGATGAAGTATGCTCCAGAGTTCTCTTTGATTACGAACCCAACTATCAATTCCTATAAGCGTCTTGTTCCTGGTGGAGAAGCTCCTGTTCATATCACTTGGGCACGCAATAGCCGTAGTGCACTTATTCGCATTCCAGGCTATAAGCCAAACAAGGAATCTGCTTGCCGTATTGAGCTTCGCAATCCTGATCCTTCTGCAAATCCTTATTTGGTATTTGCGGTTTGCCTGGCAGCAGGCATGAAGGGTATCGAAGAGGAATTGCCTTTGGATGCTCCTTTTGAGGATAGCCGCATTTTCAGGGCAAGCCGCGATTTGCTTAAGAAGAATAACATTCCTGTTTTGCCAGAATCCTTAGGTGAAGCAGTTAAATTGTTTGAACAGTCTGAGTTGATGAAAGAAGTTTTGGGTGAGCATATCCACAGCTTCCTCGTTAAGTTCAAGCAGCACGAA
>JBJEKV010000116.1:0-14421 GCA_051878815.1 Anaerotardibacter sp.
TAAGTGCTCTACGAAGTCATTATCCTTCAGGTTTACGCCCTGCATACCCTTTCCCCCGCGCTTCTGCTGACGGTAAGTGGTAATAGGGAGGCGCTTAATATAGCCAGCCTTAGTAACCGTGATTGCTACCTCTTCGTCAGCAATAAGGTCCTCAACATCAATATCTTTCTCAGATGCAGAAAGCTGAGTACGACGAGGAGTGTTGTAACGCTTCTTAATATCCTGAAGTTCTTCTTTAATAATGCGACGCACTTCTGCAGGATCTCCTAATACCTTCTGGTAGTACGCAATAAGATCGCGAAGTTCTTGCAATTCCTGTTCAATCTTAGAGCGCTCCAAGCCAGTCAAACGGCGCAAACGCATCTGAAGAATTGCTTCAGCCTGCTTTTCGGAAAGCTTGAAACGAGCACATAATTCAGTTTTTGCAACTTCTTCAGTTTCAGAACCGCGAATAATACTGATAACTTCATCAATATTATCGAGCGCAATTACGTAGCCCTCTAAGATATAAGCACGTGCTTCTGCTTTCGCCAAGTCATAGCGCGTACGGCGGGTAATAACATCAACCTGATGCTTGATATATTCCGTCAAGCAGGTGCGAAGTGGCAATGTTTGAGGAATGCCATTTACCAACGCAACGAAGTTACAACCAAAACCAATCTGAAGCTGGGTATGTTTAAACAACTTGTTTAAAACAACCTGTGGAATAGCGTTTGATTTGAGCTCGATTAAAATATCAATACCGGTACGGTCAGCACCGTCATGAACATTTGATACCTCTGGCAACTTCTTATCACGAACCAAATCCGCAATTTTCTTAAGAAGGTTTGTGCGATTTACCTGATAAGGAATCTCGGAAATTACGATAGTACTCTTTCCGTTTTTACCTTCCTCAACACGAGTTTTTGAGCGAATAGTAATGCTTCCACGACCAGTTTCGTAAGCCTGGCGAATACCATCCTTGCCCATAATTAACGCACCCGTAGGGAAGTCAGGACCTGGCATAACTTCCATGATTTCGTCAAGAGTTGCGTCAGGGTTATCCAAAAGCAAGCAGGTAGCATCAATAGTCTCACCTAAGTTATGAGGTGGGATATTTGTTGCCATACCAACCGCAATACCGGAAGATCCGTTAACGAGCAAATTAGGGAAGCGAGCAGGTAAAACTGATGGCTCGAACGTAGATTCGTCATAGTTTGGAACCATGTCTACGGTTTCTTTATTCAAGTCACGAAGAAGTTCCATTGCTGCTTTATCAAGACGAGCTTCGGTATAACGCATAGCAGCTGCACTATCGCCGTCGATAGAACCAAAGTTTCCGTGACCATCAACCAAAGGAACACGCATAGAAAATGGCTGTGCCAAACGAACCATGGTGTCATAAACTGCAGAGTCACCATGTGGGTGATACTTACCAATAACGTCACCAACAGTACGTGCAGATTTTGCGTGTGGTTTAGCTGGGGTAATACCCGCCATATTCATTGCGTACAAAATACGACGATGAACTGGCTTTAAACCGTCACGTACATCAGGAAGCGCACGGGAAACAATAACAGACATGGAATATTCCAAGAAGGAAGTCTGCATTTCTTTTCCAAGGTAAGCGCTGCGAACCGTAGTTCCTTCGCCACCGTTTGCGTTTTCAATAATTGCGCCGTGAGGGTTAGGCATATCAACCATCATTGCGCGTGCTTTTTGTTCTTCAGAAACAGGAGTTCCCTCCATTGCTTCCGAATTAAGGTTTTCTGAATCAGTATTTTCAGAAGTGAAATCGTTAAAGTTATCTGACACGAAATTACTCCTTAAATATCCAAGAAACGTACATCAAGAGCATGACTCTGAATGAAGTTTTTACGAGGCTCTACCTGGTCACCCATAAGTTCGCTTACTACACGCTCAGCTTCAGCGGCGTCATCAATGTTTACCTGGAGAAGCGTACGAGTTGCAGGCTCCATAGTGGTTTCCCACAACTGCTCTGGGTCCATTTCGCCAAGACCTTTGTAGCGCTGAACATCGTATTTATCTGCGCCGCCCATTTCTTTCAAAACTTCATTTAAGGAGCTTTCGTCGTAAATATAGCGCTCAATCTTAGGGGAGCGAGAATTCTGCTTTTTAATGCCGAAAATTGGTGGCTGAGCAATATAGATATAGCCGCGGTTGATCAATTCAGGCATATAACGATAGAAGAAGGTGAGGAGCAAACAGCGAATATGTGCACCGTCAACGTCAGCGTCAGTCATGATAATGATGCGATGGTAACGAGCTTTGTCTGCGTCAAAATCTTCGCCAATATTAGTACCAATTGCAGTAATCAAAGAAGAGATAGTGTCGGAAGAAAGGGAGCGATGCAAACCAGCGCGCTCAACATTCAAAATCTTACCGCGCAATGGCATAATTGCCTGGAATTTACGGTCACGAGCCTGCTTTGCAGAACCACCCGCGGAATCACCCTCAACAATGAAGATTTCAGACTCTTCTGGTTTCTTAGAAGAGCAGTCTGCCAACTTACCAGGGAGAGAGAATGAGTCAAGAACACCCTTACGGCGGGTCATTTCACGTGCTTTACGAGCAGCTTCACGAGCCTTCAAAGCCTGGGTTGCTTTATTAATGATTCGCTTTGCAGGAGTTGGGTTTTCTTCCAAGTATTCAGCAAGGCCCTTCATAACAGCACCTTGAACTAAGCCACGGATTTCAGTGTTGCCCAATTTGCCTTTTGTCTGACCTTCGAACTGAGGATCATGGAGCTTAACAGAAATGATTGCAGCCAAACCTTCACGGGTGTCATCACCGGAAAGGTTAGAATCCTTCTCCTTTAAGATTCCCTTGCTTCGTGCGTAATCATTAATAGTACGGGTTACACCCTGTTTGAAACCATCAAGGTGAGTACCGCCGTCAATAGTATTAATGTTGTTCGCGAACGCCATTACTGAATTATTTGAGTAGGAAGTAGTCCACTGCATAGCAATTTCAACTACACCATCTTCGTTTTCAGCTTCGAAATAGATTGGCTTGTTAAGGGTTTCTTTTCCTTCGTTTAAGAATTTAACGAAGTCAATCAAACCGCCGTTTGCAAGGAATATCTCTTTACGTGGATTTCCTTCTGCGTCTTCAACACGCTCGTCAGTGAGGGTGATTTTCAAGCCTTTGTTAAGGAAGGACATCTCACGGAAGCGAGCAGCCAAAGTGTTGTAATCATAAATGGTTGTCTCTTTAAAGATTTCTGGGTCTGGCCAGAAGGAAACAGTAGTACCGGTCTTCTTAGTAGGACCAAGCTTATGAAGTTTCTCTTTGGTTTTACCGTGGTCGAAGGAGATTTCATATTCAAAACCATCACGACGAACCTGAACAACTACCTTAGTTGAAAGCGCGTTAACAACAGAAACACCTACGCCGTGCAAACCGCCGGAAACTTTATAGCCGTTTCCGCCAAACTTACCACCAGCATGGAGGATAGTTAATACAACCTCTACGGTAGGAATTTTTTCTTTTGGATGCTTATCAACAGGAATACCACGACCATTGTCGGTAACAGTAATAGAGTTATCTTTATGAATAGTTACATCAATAGTGTCACAGGCGCCTGCTAATGCTTCGTCAACTGCGTTGTCTACAACCTCATAAACTAAGTGATGGAGACCACGAGGACCAGTTGAACCGATGTACATGCCAGGACGCTTACGAACAGCTTCCAATCCTTCAAGGACTTGAATTGATCCGCCGTCGTAATTTGACTCAGCGTTTGTTTTTACGGACAAATTTTCTCCTTTTGTGCTACGTATATATCCAAATTTAACCAAGGAATTATACCATAAATTAAAGGGGTAAATACTATCCTTGGTACGTATGGAATTTTTATAGATTAAAAGGCTTGAGATGCGCCAAAAATAGGTGTTTTGCCATAAATCTGAATTTTTTTATAAAAAATTCTTTTTCTGCTTCTTTTGGGCTATGAGAACCTTCTTGAAGGAATTGCGCAAATCTTCGTCTTCTACGTGAGAAACCATCTCTTCGATAGAGAGAAGATCCTCGGCGGAAAGTTCGCTATATTCGCTTTGAGGGTGAGTGGAATCTACGCCAGCTACGGCAGGTTCCCCGGCCGCACCATCCGCACCAACTGCGCCAGGTGCGCCGTTTGCTTTACGCGCTTCCAAATCCCTGAACGGATAATTCTGTAAATACGAGCCGCGAGAAATCCTGATATCGAAATTATCAATCTGGATATCGAACTTTTCGCGATACTTAAACTTTATCAACTCTCTACGCGCATTCAATTCCGCAGCAATAAGGGAACTATCCACGTACGCAATAAGATTAATCTCGTCATTTTCGTAGAGAAGATATAACGAATTAATGTGGTCGAGGATAACTTTGTCAGTCACCTGACTAAATTGCTCATACGTTTTTTGGATTTTTTTCTCTTTGAGGTACTGAGCTTTCACTTCCTCAGGAATGTCTTTCACCATCTTTTTAAAATTTTGTGAAAGCGCATAGTTTTTTGCATCCTCTTTAAGGATTTTTTGAGCTTTGTACGGAAGTGAGGAGAAAAGAATACGAGAACCATCAGGTTTTTTAAACGTTTTAGCCATTTTCCCCTCCTAACGTAATAACGTCCGCTTTCTGCAAGATACTCTCATCGAAATAGGCTAGATGAGTTGAGGTAATAAAGGTCTGAATCTCATTATCAATCAAAGACATAAGATGATTTCTTCGCGAATCATCTAATTCACTCATAACATCATCAAGAAGAAGTACTGGATTTTGATCTAATTTATTTTTAATTAAGGCTACTTCAGCCATTTTATACGCTAAAACAAGGGAGCGCTGCTGCCCTTGACTAGCGAAAAGTCCTGCATTTCTTCCGTCAATAAAGAATTCTATCTGGTCATTATGAGGACCAAATAATGATAAATGACGCTGATGTTCGCGAAGATACTGGCTCTCCATCACAGAAATCAACTGTTCTTTTGCTTCATTTTTTGAAAGCTCTTCAAAGGTAGTGTAGATTTCTTTATTCGTTTCGTATTTATGCCACGAAGGAACATATCCTACTGAAACCGATTCATTATTCCCTGAAAGCTGGCGGTAGTATTTTTGAATATAAGGAGATAATTCCCTCACCAAGTTACTACGCAACACATATAGCTGCGCTCCAATAGTAGCTACCACTTCGTTAATACTTAAAAGATAAGAATGCGAAACGGTATCTTTTAAGTACTTGTTTTTCTGCTTGATAATTTTTTCGTAGTCTTTTTGGACCACGTGATAGTTTTTTGATAATTGAGAACCTAAATTATCTATTTGAGCACGTTTAATACTTTGCGAGCCTTTAATAAACGTTAAATCATCAGGGCAAAAAAGAACCGCAGGAAGAATTCCGCGAATTGAGCGCGCCTGTTTCTTCTTTCCGTTATAGAGATATTCTTTTTTATTGTCAGTAAGCGCTAGTTCGATATCAATTTTTCGATCATCGCCCGTAATAACCGTTTTAACGCGGCCATTTGTTTGTCCTAGCGTAACAAGGTGCTGGTTTTTCGGGTTTCTGAACGAATGAAGCGCGGTAGTTAACTGAATACCTTCGATAAGATTTGTTTTACCAATAGCATTCGGGCCAATAAAAATTGTGAGATTACCTACCTCTGCAAGAGAATATGTTTGGTAATTTCGAAAATTCTGATAATGTACTTCCGAAATCTTCAGAGCCATATCCACTCACCAACGCGTTTATTAAATACGAACAGGCATGATTAAGTAAAGGAAGTTCTGCTTTCCTTCAGTCTTAAAGATACCTGGGCGCATTGGGCCAAATAATTCGAAAAATACTTCAGAATCTGAAATCGAATTCAAACCATCAAGGATATAAGTGTAATTAAAGGCAATATCAACCGATTCTCCCTCAATTTCACAAGGAAGGATCTCTTGAGCGTTTCCTACTTCTTGAGAATGAGAAATAAGGGTCAAAACCTGAGATTCTGCGTCTATATTAATTTGCACAGGCGAAATTTTATTGCTCAACAAAGAAACACGACGAACTGCATCAATAAGTTCTTTTGTTGAGAGTTTTATCTTTGTTTTATAGTCACTACTAATAAGCTGCTTGTAATTTGGGAAATTTCCCTCAATACGACGATTAATAAACGTCATATTTTTGTAAGAAACAATAATCTGGTTTTCACTTACCGCAAGAGAGATGTTTTCATCGCTTGGAGTAAGGGAAGCAATATCCTGAAGGAATTTTCCTGAAATAACTACCTCAAACTGAGACTGAGAATAATTCTCGAGTTCAGTTTCAGCCACGCCTAATCTAAAGGAGTCAGTTGCAACCATTTTGAGAGAATTGTTTTCTTGGCTGATAAGAATACCACCCAGAATTGGATGACTCTCGTCATGGGAAACAATCTTCATGGTGCTCTTAATCATTGAAGCAAATTGCTTATAAGGGAATTGAGCTTCAATTTCTGGAGTAATTTCTGGGAAGAGAGGGAAATCACCCGGATCAAGCGTTTTTAAAGTGAAGGTTGAGTTGTTTGCATAAATAGAAGCAATAAAGTCAGCTACTTCGATATTTACTGCCATATCAGGCAAGCTCTTAATTACGTCTAAGAAAAGCTTGCCAGGAATAACGGTGCTTCCTTCTTCTTCGATAAGAGCATTAATAGATACCTTTATAGAAAGGTCTAAATTAGAAGACTGAATAAGTAAGGTGCTTTGAGTAGCTTTTAAATAAATGCCTGCAAGGATAGTGAGAGTGGATTTAGATGAAGTTCCTTTAATTGCTACGGAGAGTGCATTGGCTAATTCTGATTGATTTACACTAAATTTCATTTAAATCTATTTCCTTCACTCTTTAATTACTTCTCTTTATATATTTATTTAAGTAATTGTCTTAATAAGCACTGTGTAATTGTTGATAACTTACAAAATACCTGATAAATGCCTATTTTTTAATTTATAAGAATTGTTGAAAACTTCTTGTTTTTCCACTTTGATAACCAGTTGAAAACTCTTTCCACTCAATTCTTATATTTTCCCATGAGTTCTTATCTCTTTTCCATACCTTTTTCCACACCGGTTTTATTAGTGCGAATTTGTCCTTACGGGCTTACCTATGCGAATTATTGCCTTAGGTCTACCTTTTAGGTTTATACGGCCTTACTCCTGGGATTTTTACCGGTTTTCTCCTAGGGTTTTACCTTATTCCTAGGCACTTACTCCTGCTCTTTAATTAAGTCTTTAATTACTTCTACATCTTCAATCAAATCGCGATTATCTTTAATTCGCTCTTCGATAACTTTTTTCGCATACATTGCGGTTGCGTGGTCGCGGTTAAACTGTTTAGCGATAGCAGATCCAGTAGTTTCAACTAATTGGTAACAGAGATAGATGGCAACCTGTCTTGGGAAAGTAATTGCCTGTGCCCTCTTTTTACCAATCAAATCACTATGGGAAACGGAATAATATTGCTCAACCGCTTTCTGAACCATATCTACGGTAATTTTCTTTTTTCCACCCGTAATAAAGTGATTACCAAGAACTTGGTTAACTTTCTTTCGGGATAATTCATTTTCACCCTCAAGTTTTAAGGTGTAAATAACATTCAGGATTGCACTCTTTAATTCGCGAACATTTGGGCTTGAGAGTTCAACGATGTAATCAAGGGCATTGTCGGTAATTTTTACCTGGAATCCAATATCCTTTTCGTTTTGCTTAATGAAGCTCTTAATAAGGTTTCTCTTTGTTTCGTCATCAGGTGGCTGAATATCAACTACCGCACCAGAACTGAAGCGAGAAGTGTAGCGCTCATCAAGGTCAATATTTTTTGGCGCACGGTCTGCAGAAAATACCAACTGTTTTCCTCGGCGGATATTGTTGTTGATAATTCTAAACAGTGCGTTTACGGTTTCTCTTTTTCCTTGAAGGCTCTGAATATCGTCAATTAAAAGAACGTCGAATTCTTCGAAAAAGCGTTCGAAGTTCTTAAAGCTATCTTTATTAATACTGTGTTCAGAAGCAGCGTCGCCATATTTGTTAACGAGTTCCATCGAGTCGATGTAGCACACGTTGAAATTTGGATACTGCCTGTTTATGTAATTTTTGATCGAGCAGAGAAGATGGGTTTTTCCAACACCGCTTCTACCCCAAATAAAGAGGGGATTAATGCTGGTAGTTCCTGGATTTTCAGCTACATCAAGCGCCATATTGTAGGCGAATCGGTTTGACTCACCAATTACGAAGTTTTCGAACGTAAGTGACGTAAGACCAGGGTTTACTGAGTCTGAATTATTAGTGCTAAACGTAGGGATAGCGCTTTCTTCTTGAGTTGAGTTTGCGTTAACCTGCATACTTTCAGGTGTATTTATGGTGTTTACTGAATTATTTTGAACACCTTGAGTAGCTACCTCAGTATTCATTTCCGAAGAAAGAGAAGAAACTACTTCCGTAGGAGAAGAAGCTGTTGAAGTAGGTGTGTTTAAATCCGTTACATTTACTCTTGCAGTATTTGAAGGGATACTTTGTGGATTAGGAGAGAATGAGGTATTTGCCTGAGTTGATTGAATAGGCTGATCTCCCTCATCTTTTTTCTGAGTAGTATCTACTTCAATAAGAACTTCGAAATCCACTCCATATAAAGTTTTAAGTGCTTCTTTAATTTCTTTTTTGTAGTGAGTTTCAATCCATTCTTTAATAAAGTCAGTATCGCTGGTAAGCATGATGAATCCAGGGCTTACTGCCTGAACTTGGATGCGTGCAAAGAAAGCATCAATCTGAGATGCATTAACCGTTTCAAGAGTTTTGATCTGTGTAATTAATTCTTCGCGAACCTTATTTACATCCATACTTCTACCTTTATTAATTAGATGAAATGTCATCATACCAAGACTGAATTATAAGAAGTCTTATGAATAAAAAAGTGACGTAAAAAATGCTTTTCTGAAATGGTTTCTCGAAATAGTTTCGCGAGTATTTTTCCGAATGCTTTTTCTTGTTTTACTTACCATTCATCAAGTATTTTTAGCACTTATTTAACGAGGTTAATTATAGAGAAAGTGCAAAAATTCTTCCTTCTTTTGTGAGCTCTCTCTTCTTTCCAACCTTTTCGATAAATCCCTTTTCTTCAAGGGTTTTTAACGCGTTGTGGATACTACTGTTCGCGATACCGGTAGCGTTGTGAATATCGGTAATACCAAGGGTGTTTGTTGTGAGGAAGAGTTTGATAATAATTTCCTCATTCTTTTTAAGTGATACTCGCCTAGTAGTTTGTGTAACTGCCTGAGATTCTTCTTTTGGAATGAGACTGATAGTCACCACTGAGCCTTGGTTTACGTTATCTTCAATCTGAATATACCCATGAGAAAACTGAAGGTATTCCTTCACTAATGGAAAACCACTACCAACACCACGAATGTAACGTTTCATTGGTTCTGTTGCGGAAGTGAATCCTGGTTCCTGTACTAAATCTTTATTCTTAATACCAGGACCCTGATCACAGAATTTAATAGTGTTTCCCTTATCGAGAATTGAAACCACAATCTCGTTGAAATTTGCGTGAATGAAATTTTCAGATACTTCGCGAATAGCAGCATAAGGAATTAATCCACCAAGATTTTTTGCGTGCTGATACGTTAAGCTCGCAATCTTTTCGATGTATTCATGAGTAGGTCCTCCCTGGATTTCAATAACCTGGGGAGCAGACTTAAGGTTGTCGTAGATAGCAATACGAGCAGGGTATGTAATGTAGGTGTAATCAAAATCTATAGAAGTAGCTTTCTTAAGCTCTGATTCTTGTGTGGGGTCATGATAACGAGGATCGAGACCACCATTAACAGACACCGTAGAGCTTGGAGACACTGATACTACTTCTGCTGGAGGTATAGATTGAATAGAAGCTTGCGAAAAGCTTTCAGTAGAAGAATCAACGGTTACGTGATCCTGATTATTTCCCTGACTGTTGTTCATTTGCTAGTTCGTTTCTACAGGTTTTTTTCAAGATGTTTTTCAAGAGTTTTCACTCTGAATTTTATAAGTATGTCTTTAGAAGCAAAATTTTAGGGGATTTCATACACTCTTTCAATTAAGTATTCATTATTTTTCACTTTTCAAAGAGATATTCACGTACGTTTTTCACATTTTCAAAGAGTTTTCAACAAATTGTGGAAAACGGAATGAAAAATTGGAAAAACTGAGTTGGATTATTCATTTTGTACGGGAGAGAGTTGGAAAACTTTCATTGAAAAGAGTCCAAATAGGGTGTTTTTTTCACTAGTTGATTGGAATGTTTTTCCAAAGCTTTGAAAAACGTGAAAGAAAAAAAATTCTCACTCATAAAAATTAGTGAAAAATCATAAAACCCCAGGTCAAAGGCAATTTTTTTGTAATAATGTATTATGAAAATGAGAGAGATATAGTAAAAAAGTCGCAATTTGATTATTGACAATTTCTTTTCCACAAAACAACTAACAGCTTCTTGTATATAAAAAAGAGAGTTTTCCACTTTTTCCACAATGAAAAGAAATAAAATTGTGGAAAACTTTCCAAAGACCGTCTGAGTTATTGGAAAAAGACCAAAAAGTAACTTTTAATCTAAATAAGAGCCTTAAAAAGGAAGGAGATCGATATGAATATTTCTATCCCTGTTGAAAATGGTTATCTTCCTGATGTGTATGGAAAATATTCACCCGAAGAATGCCGCTTACATGGCGATAATATCTTCTCATTCCCAGTATCAATTTCTGAAGTGCCTAAAAATACTCAATCATTAGCAATAGTCTTTATTGATTACGATTCAACGCCAGTATGTGGTTTCACTTGGATTCATTGGTTGGCTTGCAATATAGATCCTTCAACCTCCTTTATTCCTGAGAATGCTTCTCGAAATAATCGTTCTTTATTTATTCAGGGATCAAATAGTCTTCATTCAAGAAAAGAAGAGGTTGGGGATGATGTAATTGGTCTCTGTTCTTATCTTGGCCCTTGCCCTCCAGATAAGGATCATACCTACACTATCAAGCTATATGCACTCGATACTGTTCTTGATTTAGAAGAAGGATATTTTTTAAATGATTTTCATTGGGCAATCAAGAATCATGTGCTAGATACTGCTATTTTAGACTTCCGGAGTAGAGCCTAAAAATTTAGTCGATATTCCTGAATTCTTTATTGAATTTTTTTTGATTAGTAATTATAATATCGGGGTTACTCTAAATCTGAAAGGACTAGTAATGAAGCGCACATATCAACCAAACGCTCGCAAGCGCGCAAAAACTCACGGTTTCCGTGCACGTATGGCTACAAAAGGTGGTCGTGCAGTGTTGTCCGCACGTCGCGCTAAGGGCCGCAAGCGTCTTTATGTATAGTAATTGAGAAATAGTGGTAGGAACTATCAAGTCCAGCACTGAGATTTCTTACATTTTTTCTCATGGAAAACGCTATACTTCGGCGTCTTTAACTATTTTAGTTTTAAAAGATCAGCAACACGGCCCTCAAGGCCGTGTTGCTTTTATTGCGGGAAAAAAGAACGGTAATGCAGTCTGGCGTAATTCGGCAAAACGAAGAATGCGCGCAGTTTGTTCAGAACTAGGTGGCCCTTGGCCGGGTTATGATGTTGTTTTCTTAGCAAAAAGAAGAACAACTGAGCTTAGTTATAGTAAAGTGCTTAACGATACAAAAAAGATAATTTGTAGCTTTATTAGTTAAGTAAGGTTCTTATGGAAAAGTTCGTTGGTTTCATCGTTTCTATTCCAAGCAAACTCCTTATTTTATTAATAAGGTTTTATCAAATTGTGGTTTCGCCTTTACTGGGACCTTCATGTAGATTTACTCCTACATGTTCGCAGTATGGTTTGATTGCTATTAAAAGATTTGGGTTTCTTAAAGGATCTTGGCTTTTAATAAAAAGAATCTCTCGCTGCAGGCCTGGTGGAGGTTTTGGATATGATCCGGTACCAGAAAGAATCGATAAACCGGAAAAGTGATTTGAGAGGAACACTATAAATGTGGGAAGCGTTTAAGGATGGCCTGTTTTACTTCACAGAGTTCTTTTATAACTTCTGTGCTGACTGGGGTCTTGCAATCATCTTAGGAACTGTTGTATTCCGTCTTCTTTTGTTCCCATTAGTTCAAAAGCAGACTCGTGCAACATATCAGATGCAGAAATTCTCTCCTTTAATGAAGGAACTTCAGGAAAAGTATGCTGATAATCCTCAAAAGCAGTCTGAAGAAATGCAGAAGCTTTATGCGGAATCTGGTTTTAATCCACTTGCTGGTTGTTTACCAATGATTCTTCAGATGCCTATCTTTATTGCGTTGTATCAGATGTTCTATTCTATGGCAGAGCGTACTGATATTTCCACTTATTGCTTCTATGGAATTATTCCTGAATTAGCATCTTCCCCAGCAACTATGTTTGCTCGTAGCCTTGGAGATGCAATTCCTTACATTATCCTCTTGCTTTTGTTTGCTTTTATTACCTTCGCTCCTACTTTGCTTCAGATGCGTTCTGGTAATACCCAAAACAAAAACCAGACCTTAATCATGATGGGTGTTATGACTCTTATGATGCTCTGGATTGGTTGGGGTTCTCCTGCAGGCGTTCTCTTGTTCTGGGCAGTTTCTTCTATTTGGGCTGTTGCTCAGCAGCAGATTGCAATTGCAGTATTCCGTCACAGGGATCGCATTGCTGAAGAGAATGACACCACTGTTAAGCCTGTAGTTGTTGAGGTTGAACGTAAGGTAAAGAAAAAGCGCCCTACCAAATCTAAATAAACATACTTATTTGTTCTCTTGAATAAATGCCGACTTCTCCCCTTCAGTTTGAAGGGGAGTTTGAATATAAGGAGAAAAAAATGTCTGAAGAATTAATTGAAGAGACACAAGAGCTAGAAACCTCTCCTAAAAACCTTAATCAGTTAAGCGAAGAAGAATTGGATAAGGTTGCAGACACTGCTATTGCAGCACTTCAGGATATCTTGAAGTATTTTAATGTTGGAGAAGTTGCTATCGATGAGTATGAAGGAGAGTCTGGAGAGCTTATTCTTGATATCACCGGTGACGATGTTGCGGTTTTAATTGGCCGTCATGGTAGAACATTAGATTCTTTACAGTTCTTAATTTCTACTATCACTTCTCGCACTCTTGGTTTTAAGTATCCAATCGTTGTTGACGTTGAAGGTTATAAAGATCGCCAGCGTCAGAAGTTTGAAGAGATTGCAAGATCTGCTGCATCTCGTGCGATCTCTCAGAAGCGTAAGATTAAGCTTCGCCCTATGACTCCATATGAGCGTCGTATTATTCATTTAACCTTACGTGATAACCCTAAAGTAGAAACTGTTTCTGAAGGTGAGGGACGTGGCCGTCGAGTTGTTGTAATACCTCGATAGTGTTTCACGTGAAACATTTATGAATAATATTACTATTTCTCCCGAGCAGCGAAAGCTGCTCGATGAACATTTAAGGCTTGTTTTAGAAATTAATAAAAACTCAAACCTGACAAGAATCGTTGATTGGGAACAAGGCCAGTTATTACACATTGAAGATTCTTTAGTTGGCTTACCTGAGTTTCTTGAAGCTCCTACTGGTTTTTATGCTGATCTTGGAACAGGTGGTGGTTTCCCAGGACTTCCTCTTTCAATTATGAGCGACCGTGAAACACTTCTTGTTGATTCAGTAAAAAAGAAAACCGATGCGCTTGATACTATTATTAGTGATCTTGGTTTAAGCGAAAGAGTATCAACTTATAATGGCCGCGCTGAAGAGTTAGCTCTTGAAAAACCAGCATACTTCTCAGTTATTACTGCTCGCGCTTTATCTGCGCTCCCTTCTCTCTTGGAGTTAGTATCACCTTTATTAAAAGTTGGTGGCTGGTTTATTTGTTATAAAGGTAAGCCTGAGGAGAATGAGATTTCTCACGCTATCAACTTGGAAGAGAAGTTAGGTTTGAAATTAATTTCTCATCGTGAAACACTACTTTCCGATAATGAGACTCATCGTGAAATTATTGTTTTCGAAAAAACTCACGAAGCTCGCGTGAAGCTTCCTCGTAGACCAGGTATGGCACAAAAGAGACCTTATAAGAATTAGGCTGTAGTATTTAATTCATAAGCTTACTTCCTGCAAGGTTGAAAGATAAATCAAACCTTCTTTGACGAATAAGGGTATTTTGAAATCAGATAGATTTAAGTTAGTTTTAATGAACATAAAAGATTACTTATTAGATCTTTAAAAAGAAACAGATATAAAATAGTAATCAAATTAATTTGATCTTAGTTTTAGACCGGAAATTAATAGTTTTCGGTCTTTTTTTGTTTAATAGTCTAAATAATGAAAGTAACTAAAAAAGAAGATTAAGAACCGATACGTGTTTAATTTTTTTCGGGATAGCGGACAAAAAGTGTGTCTGATTTTAGGCGTTGACGCAGGTCAGCG
>JBJEKV010000117.1:0-3262 GCA_051878815.1 Anaerotardibacter sp.
TAATTCTTATTTGAAGTTAGGTCGTTCTGCTGAGGCAGGCGCCGCATTCCGTAATGCTGCACTTGACAATGCAAACCCAGACCCAACTAAGGCATTGCTCAACTTGGGTGTTTGCTTTATGGCGCTTGATCGTCCAATGGATGCAATTGCCTCCTATGAAAGCGCTTTGCAGTTTGATATGACCGCTGAAACCCGCAATATGATTTTTGCGAACATGGGTCAGGCATACGTTGCTGCGGGCAAGATGAACGCTGCGGTTCGCGCATTTGAATCTGCACTTGCAGACAAAACCTACATTTTTAACGACGCTGCAAATGTTGATTACCAGCGTGCGGTTGCTGCGGTAGCTGCAGGTGCAACTGATGACGCAATCAAGCCTGAAGAAGATCTTTCTGGTTTAGACATTTCAAGCGATGGTGTTCCTTACGAAAACGAGCCAGTTCAGGATTTCGCTGATGCGGGCACTACTGTAATGTCTGAAACAAGCATTATGCGTGGCGTTCAAGAAGGCCAGCTTGCTGCTGAATCATTCTTTGTAGACCAGGGTCAAACTCAGAATTTTGAGAACTGGGGCATGGAAGTAAGCACGAAAAAGCACAAGAATCGCGGTTTGAAGATTGCAATCGTGGTTGTAATTCTTTTGATTGCGCTTATTGGTGGTGCTGCTTTCGCATACACCCAGGGCTATGGCTATCCTTCTAAGGAAGACGTAGTAAATCAGCTCTTCGAAAATCCAGAAGGTGCAGATGTTTATGCTGCTTCTCTTGACGAATCAAAAAAGCTTCGCATTGTTGACGCTGTTCCTACCGAAAGCAAAATTGAAATTGCGGGCGAAGAAGTAGAGATGGGCTCTGCAAAGGTATACGTAAACGCTGAGGTTGAAGGCGGAAGCAAAGTGCCTTATGAAGTAAGCCTTGCTCGTGATGGAATTGGCTGGAAGGTAACTAACGTATCCTTATACTTCACAAGTCAGCATTCCTAAGTTTTCTTGATAAAAAATCTTTGCAAGAACTTAAGAAATGGCGATAATTGTAGCGTTTGAAATTCGCGTCTTTTAAGCGAAAATCCCTCAAGAGGGATATGAAAATGAAAGGAACCAATAATGGCATTGGAAAAAACTTACACCATGATTAAGCCTGACGGCGTTCGCAATGGTCACATCGGTGAGATTGTAAATCGTTTCGAGCGTGCTGGCCTTAAGGTTGAGCGCATGGAGCTTGGCATGGTTACTGATGAACAGGCTGCAGCAAACTACGCAGAGCACGAAGGCAAGCCATTCTACGCTGGCCTCATCGAGTACATCACTTCTGGTCCTGTTGTAAAGATGGTTGTTTCTGGCGAAGGTGCAGTAAAGAAGGTTCGTTCTTTGATGGGCGCAACCAACCCAGCAGAAGCTGCTCCTGGAACCATCCGTGGTGACTTCGGTCTTATCATGGACGAGAACGTAATCCATGGTTCTGACTCTGTTGAGTCTGCAGAGCGTGAAATTGGCATCTTCTTTGCATAAGCCGTTGTGCTAACGCAATAAGATTCAATACGATCTAAAACGGTTAGTGTCTCCTGTTTCTCCTCGTGGGAAATAGGAGACATTTTTAATTTCCGGGTGTTCTTTTTTCTGTGATATAGCTTTCTTTTCGATTTTTCGTCTTTTTACCTTGGTTTTGTCTTGGTAGAATTGATAATTGCAATAAATGGCTTTGGAAGCGTTTGGTTACCTTGTGGATTTATCATAAACGTGCTTTGTTCGTGGTAAAATCTCACAGTTACGCGTAAGACTGTAAGGATTTATTACATGTCAATTATGGATTTTATTCAGAGTGCAACTAATTCTTCGTCATATGATATGGCGATAGACTTAGGCACTGCAAATACACTCGTTGGTATTACGGGCCAGGGCATTGTAATCAATGAGCCTTCTGTTGTTGCCATTGAGAAAAATACAAATCGTGTTCTTGCGGTAGGTCACGAAGCAAAGAACATGATTAACCATACGCCAGATACGTTTTCTGCTGAGCACCCTCTTCATGATGGTGTTATTGCTGACTATGACGTTACCGAGGCTATGATTTCTGCTTTTATTAACAAGGCAGCTCCTCGTCGTTACCCATGGCAGCCTAAGCCTCGCATTGTAGTTTGCATCCCTTGTGGTGCAACTTCGGTAGAAAAGCGTGCGGTTTTTGAGGCTACTATCCAGGCTGGTGCACGTCAGGCTTACCTTATTGAAGAGCCAATGGCAGCAGCAATGGGTGCGGATTTGCCGGTAACCGAACCAACTGGTTCTATGGTTGTTGATATTGGTGGCGGAACTACCGAAGTAGCAGTTATTTCTTTGGGTGGTATCGTTACCTCTTCTTCTCTTCGTTTGGCTGGTAATAAGCTTGACGAAGCAATTGCAATTCACTTGCGTGATTTGTTGGGTATTAAGATTGGTGAACGTACCGCTGAGGTAATCAAAATCAAGATTGGCTCTATCTTGCCTTTCGAAGATGGTCGCGAACGTGACATGATTATTTCTGGTCAGGACGTTTTGACTGAACAGCCAAAGGAAGTAACTATTCAGTCAGAAGACGTGCGTGAAGCACTTCAGGCTCCAATTGACGAAATGGTAGTTCACATTAAAGAAACCTTTAAACAGACTAATCCTGATCTTGCATCAGATATTATTTCTAACGGTATTTTGCTTACGGGTGGCGGCGGATTGCTTTCTGGCCTTGACCGTTACCTTACCTCCAAATTGGAGATTCCTGTTTGGACAAGCGAAACTGCTTTGACGAATGTTGTTAATGGTTGTTTGAAGGTTTTGGAAACCCCAACGGCACTTAAACATACATTAATGCGTTCAAAATAGGAGTTATTAGGCAATGCCTCTAGAAACAAACGGTAGACGATTACAATTCGTGGGCCGGCTAGGGGGTGGCGCCTTGTGTGTTGTCCTTCTAGTTCTCTCTCTTGTTTTAGTGGTGGTTTACACCAGAGAGGGTGACGAAGGTCCACTTCATTCTCTTCAAAATACTACTTCCGGTATAGTGAGCCCTCTCAGTGCTATTGGCACCACTACTGGCTCACTAGCCGTGTCTGCAACTACAACGGTTGAAGATTTAACTGCAACCGATGTTTCCATGAGTAAGTTGCGTGAAAATAACGAAAAACTAGCCCAGATGGTTGTTGAGCTTGAGGAATATCGTCAGGAAGCCCAACGACTTGAATCTCTCTTAAACCTTAACGATGCGTATGGTTTTACCTCAACATCTGCGCACGTAAT
>JBJEKV010000118.1:0-3261 GCA_051878815.1 Anaerotardibacter sp.
CTTGCGCTTCTTCTGTACTTCTGTTTTACGAAGAAAGATCCTTCAAACAAGGACCGTGAACAGGGCTTTTATCACTATTATGTTCCTGCGCGCATTAGCGAAGTGATTGCAAAAGCAACCTCGCTCGACCCTTCGGATAGATACGAGAATGTACGCGAACTTAAAGCTGCAGTACTGCAAGCAGTGAGCGTGGCACCAGCGTCACAAACTGTACGCGATCAAGCAACTCAAGCACAGAGCACATACGGCCAGGTCGCGCATGGTCAAAACACACATGGCCAAGGCACGTATAATCAGGGTGCGTTCGGCCAGACTACCAATAACTGGGCTGCACAGAATCAAAACGCGCAGGGTCAGACCTCATACAACCAAGCCCCTCGTCCTACCGAGGCAAATACCCCTTCCAACCCAATAGCTGCTTTTAAGCAAGAAGGCGAAAAACTCTCTCAGAAAATCCCAAAACCTCTCAAAATTGTATGGGATATTGCACTTCTTGCCGTTTTGCTTCTATTTGTTGTTGCTGCCGTGAGCTTAGCACTCAATCCTAAGGGTACCGGAGCAATTGATAACGGACCTTTTGAGCTTCGTTTGATTGCGTATCTGATTATTTGTTTATTCGTATTTGGACCTATGGCTTTCCTGTGCAGCTTTAGAGATCCTCTTGAGGTGCTGCCGTTCTATCGCAAGCGCAAACTCTGGGTAGAGTTGCTTATTTGTGCGGTAGCCATCTTTTGCGGATTGCTTGCTGTTGGGTTTATCGCTGTTATCGTGTAGACAACGCTAAAGGCGAAAAAACTGTGCCGCAAACCAACGCGCCACCAACTGTCACTTCGCACGAAACTCAACCCACCCTCAACAAGCATGCCCTCAACCAGCACGCCTTCCCTAGCTATTACTTTGCCTGAAAACAATAATGCCAGAGATTACTCTCTGGCATTACGCAAGCAAAATAGCAACGACGTCAAGCTTTAAGCAGGTAAGTTATCAACAGCGTACTGAGCTTCTTCTGCAGTAAAATTCTCTCCGTATTCGCTTACCAACTGATCATAAATAGCCGATTTCGACATACTCATGGTCTCCTGATAAGTCTTTGCCTTCTTTAAAGCATTTGCTTTGTAGTCAGCATCCAGATTATCTATTGCATACTGAGCTGCATCTGCGGTAAAGCCTTCCCCATATTCGCTTACCAACTGATCATAGATTCCCTGCTTGGACATATACATTACGTCACTATATGTTTGTGCTTTCTTAAGCGCGTTCTTGTATTCCACTGGAACCGATGCTTCTTCTTTCTTCTCGGTAGAAGTTGTTGAAGTTGCGGTTTGCTCGGTCTTAGTAGAATCCGAAGACGAGGAACTAGAACTTGAAGTTGAAGATGTGCCGCCTGATCCGGTTGCAATAGCAATGATGACGAGCACTGCAACTACGATGGCGACAATCTTGCCTTTTCCACCTTTTTTCTTTTCAGAAGTGTCCCCCATAATCCCTCCAAACTCACGATCTCGTATAAGGACTAGAGACGATTATGAAAAAAACGAAAAAAGAATTCATTAGCTGCCAGCTAAGAAAAGGTGACTGTTTTCGATTCACTCTTCTATTCGTGTCACAGCTTACCTCGCACAGCCTGAAGGACACTGTCCACGCAACATAACTCCCACGGTGCACCTCACTTGGTACAACCCAGATGATTCAACACACGCTATAATCATGTTCCAAGAATCAGATTGCGAACAGCGCTTTCGTTAAGCACGTTTTCGCAATCACACAAAAGCCTTCGTTAAAAGAAGACGAAACGAACCTATCAACAGAAGATAAACGCCTCAACCAGCAGAAGGAACACCGTGGCAAACCAAGAACCTCTAACCGACCAACTCCTTGATGAGCTCCTTGCTTCTCCAAGCGCTGAATCGTTTCTTGAAACGCATACTCTTCCAAACAAGACCCTCTCTCAGCTTCTTCAGGAATACGTTGCCGAAAAAGGCCTTGAGCGCTCGAAGGTAATCCGCGATGCGCAAATCAATGACACCCACGGCTATCAGATTTTTATGGGTTCTCGTGGTGCGTCACGCGATAAAGTTCTTCAGCTGGCTTTGGCAATGGGCTTAACCCTTAAAGAAACAAGCCGCCTTTTGCACGCTGCAGGAGCTAATCCGCTCTATGTCAAAAAGCGCCGAGACGCCATCATTACCTTCTGCCTCAACAAAGGCTGTAGTCTTCAGGAAACTAACGAGCAGCTTTACGAATTTGGCGAAGATATTCTGGGCTAACATATCCCCTAAGAAACCAACCTTCGCCAAACAACCCAATACCAAATCACCAGGTTATCGTCCGCAAATTGCTCAATGTTTCATTTTGAAGAAAATAGGTGCGGAACCGCCACTCACCCAACCGATTACTGGATAGTTTGTGATAACTTTTTGCATCATCCCTTTTAGAACAGGGATTACGTTAGTATTTTCGTAAAGTAAAAAACCAACCTTAAGGAGGAGCATTCTTACATGAATTCTGACAGTTCTGGCCCGACCGAGCCTAACCCTGAAATTACTTACATTCACGGTGACCCAGACATCGAGGACAACGTTGATGATAACGTCGCCGACACTGATTCTTTCGCACTAGAAAAGCGTAAAGAATACATCACAAAAGAAGAAGAATCCCCTGTTAAAAAACTCTATAACAATCTCACTGTTGTAGCCGCTGTTTGCATGGGCCTGCTTGTGTCCATCGTAAAATTTGTAGCAGCAGCACTCACTGGATCAGCAGCGATGTTTTCCGAAGGCATCCATTCCTTAGTTGACGCCGCAAATGACAGTCTTCTTCTTATCGGAACAAAAGCATCCAAAAAACCCGCAACACTCCAGCATCCGTTTGGCTACGGACGCCTTTTATACTTCTACACCTTCGTAGTTTCCTTAGTCATCTTCTTCTTTGGTGGTGGCTTCGTAATTATTCAGGGCATCCAATCCCTTATGGAAGGTGGCCACGAGTTAACTAACCCAATTATCGCAATCGTGGTTTTGACCATTGGTATTTTGCTTGAGTGCGTATCCCTTTTCATTGCACTAAAGGACGTTAATAACGCACGTGGAGAGTTGTCCATTGTTGCTTATATTAAGGAAAGTAAAGCACCTACCAACTTCACCGTTCTGCTTGAAGACACCGCTGCAGTACTGGGTATGTTTATTGCTCTTGTTGGTATCGTACTTTCCGACGCGCTCGGAATGCCTCAAATTGACTCTATCGCCTCCATCATCATTGGTG
>JBJEKV010000119.1:0-14316 GCA_051878815.1 Anaerotardibacter sp.
GAACTTTCGTTACGAAATCATTGTTGAGTCGCTCAATTCCTTGATCGGTTAAAAGATAGCGAACAGGATAGACTTCTTTGCGCATCGCATCGCCTAAAACAGCCAGATTGCCTCTTATTCCTGCGCTCTGACAGTTGTAGGCACAGGCATCAAGGGTTGAAACGCCATAGAGACTCACGCCCAAACCAAGCGCAATACCCTTTGCGGTAGAAAGGCAAATGCGTACACCCGTAAAAGAGCCAGGGCCCCTTCCGCTTACAACGCTTGCGATACGATCTTTCGAAACGCCTGCCTCATCCATTACCTCTTGAATTGCGGCAATGAGCTTCGTGTTGGAAGCACGAAATGCCTGCATTTCCTGAGATTTGATAAGGGAGATGGTTTTTGTTTCTCTATCAAGAAGGCCCAAACCAACGGCAATTATTTCATTTGCGGTATCTAATGCAAGAACTACATCACGCATGTAAAGCCTTCCATTTCGATATAGAGCTTCCCTAATAATGCCGTGCTATTAGGGCCAACTGAGCCCATCTCGATCAAACGACTATTCTCATCCTCAACTTTGATAGTAATCTGCAAATAGTCATCCGGCAATTCTTCAGGAAACTTTCGTGCCCATTCAATTACGCTTACGCCAGTGCCTTCTACATATTCATAAAACGCAATGTCTTCTAGCTCGCACGGATCTTCCAAACGATACAGATCAAAGTGATAGAAAGGAAGCCTGCCATCCCTATATTCCTGCATTAAGGTAAAGGTTGGGCTTACTACTTCTTCTATCACGCCTAGACCTTCGCCAAAACCCTGACTAAAGTGGGTTTTTCCCGCTCCCAAGTCTCCGTCAAGCGCAATGACGTCTCCTGGTCTAACAAACGAAGCCACAAGAAAGCCTAACTTGCGTGTTTCTTCCACTGAATGAGAAAGAATGATATGAGTTTTTTCTTGCTGCCTGTTCATGGACGTGTCCTTTTCTCTGTATTAATGTGCCTTACAGCCTCTATTCGCAAGCGCGCTCAGCTGCTTCAACAACGTGGGCCATAGTAGTTGAGGTAGTAACCGATCCAATACCACCTGGTACTGGCGTAATTGCGCCAACGATTGGCTCAACCTCAGCAAAGTTTACATCGCCGCACATGCCTTCTTCGTCAAAATTAATGCCTACGTCAAGAACAATCTGGCCTGGCTTGAAGCATTCTTTTCCATAGAAACGCGCGCGACCAGTTGCGCAAATAACAATATCAGCAGCGCTCATAACTTCAGGAAGATTCTTGGTGCGAGAATGGCAGATGGTTACGGTAGCATTCTTTCGCAATGCCAACATAGCAACTGGCTTACCAATTACGAGGCTTCTTCCTACAACCACTACCGACTTGCCTTCTAGCTCAATGCCGTAGTGTTCAAGCATGGTAATGCATGCCTTAGCGGTGCAAGGAGCAAAACCTTCTTTAGCATCCACAAATACCGCACCTAAAGAAGCAGTCGAAATGCCATCGATGTCTTTTCGTGCATCAAGACGCTGGCAAATTGCATCTTCATCAAGACTCTTAGGAAGTGGACGGAACATCAAGCAACCGTGGATGGTGTCGTCCTCATTGATTTGGTCAACAGCAGCCTCAAGATCAGATTGGGACGCATTTTCATCAAGCTCAAAAACGCGTGTTGCAATGCCGAGAGACTCAGCGCGCTTAAGTGCAGTTCGCTCATAGCTCAAGTCGTCAGGACGAGCTCCCACACGCACAATAGCAAGCGTAGGCACAACGCCTTTTTCCTTCAAGCAAGCAACACGAGCAGTCAAAGACTCAGCCATTGCGTCAACAACAGGTTTTCCCTTCAATAACTCAGCCATTAGAGCTCCTTCAAAACGTATTCGTACAATGCTTCTTCTTTTGCAATTGCAGGAGTCAAAATTGCCTCCGCATACGAACGATACATTGATCCTACTTCTTTATCATCAAACAAGTTAGCGTTTACCACAACGTTCAAGTGAGCGCCCTGAAGAGCTGCGCGTGCAAAAAGAAGTGCAACGCCAACGTCGGACAAAGCCAAGCGAGAACCATGATAAGCAAGTTCTTCACACTCAAAGATCACTTTAGAGCATGCCTCCATAATCTCAAGAGGAACATCGGTTGCATAGCGAAGAGCAGCCTGAATTGCGTCATGTTTTGCCTGCTCTTCTTCAGGGGTATTTTTAGGCATACGATATGCTGCCGCAAGAGGCTTGAATGCTTCAGCATCTTCATCAATCAAGTCATACATTCGAAAGCGAATTGCCTCAAGGCGTACCAAGGCTTCTTTCATGTAGTCTTCGTAGTCAGCATACGTTTTCTTACCAATAGTAAGATTTGCAACCATTGAAGCAAGCGCTGATGCAAGGCTGCCACAATAGGCACTCGCACCGCCTCCACCTGGCGTTGGTGCCTTACTTGCTAATGCTTTAATAAATTCGCTTTCAATCATCTTTTTACCTTCCCCTACGAAAAAGACCGCCGATTTCTCGACGGCCTTTCAAGTAAATTACCCGTGTCTTTTTTAGAACAGACCAGAAATCTTGCCGGTTTCGTCAACGTCAATCTTAAAAGCGGCAGGTGACTTTCCTAAACCAGGCATGGTCATTACGTTGCCGGTAAGAGCAACGATAAAGCCTGCACCTGCGGAAACCTTGATATCACGTACGGTGATGTCGAAGTCACGAGGAGCACCTAATTTAGAGCCATCATCCGAGAAGCTGTACTGGGTCTTAGCCATGCAAACAGGCATGTCGCCAAAACCAAGTTTTTCGAGCTTTTGGATTTCCTTAACAACCTTCGCATCAAATACTACGCCGTTAGCGCGATAAATGCGTTTCGCAATAGTTTCGATTTTCTCCTTGATGCCCAAAGAGCTGTCATAAGAGAACTGGAAGTCATTAGGCTGCTCGCAGAGGCGAATAACTTCTTGAGCCAAAGCCTGACCGCCCTTGCCGCCCTTTGCCCAAACTTCGGACAAAGCAACGTTAACACCCAATTCACGGCACTTATCTTCAACAAGCTTCAATTCAGCTTCAGTGTCGGTTGGGAATGCATTAATTGCAACAACGCAAGGAAGCTTGAATACGTTGTTGATGTTATCAATATGCTGGAGCAGATTTGGAAGACCCTTTTCAAGAGCTTCAAGATTCTCTTCGTTAAGATCTGCCTTTGCAACACCGCCATGATTCTTCAAAGCGCGAACCGTTGCTACAACAACAACGGCATCAGGACGCAAGCCAGTCAAGCGGCACTTGATGTCCAAGAACTTCTCTGCACCCAGGTCAGCGCCGAAGCCTGCTTCGGTAACTGCGTAGTCACCCAAAGCAAGAGCCATGTTAGTAGCCATAATGGAGTTGCAGCCATGAGCAATGTTTGCGAAAGGACCGCCATGAATAAATGCAGGGGTTCCTTCAAGAGTCTGAACCAAGTTAGGCTTGAGTGCATCCTTAAGCAATGCAGCCATAGCACCTTCTGCCTTAAGGTCATGAGCAGTTACTGGTTCGTCATCATAGGTATAAGCAACAACAATCTTGCCCAAGCGCTCTTTCAAGTCAGTGATAGAGGTAGCCAAGCAGAAGATTGCCATGATTTCAGAAGCAACGGTAATGTCGAAGCCATCTTCACGAGGAACGCCATTTACTTTACCGCCCAAACCGCACACAATGTTACGGAGCTGACGGTCGTTCATGTCAACTACGCGCTTCCAAGTAATCTTGCGAACATCGATGTTTAATTCATTTCCGTTGTGGATATGAGCATCGAGCAATGCTGCCAACAAGTTGTTTGCAGCGCCAATTGCATGGAAGTCACCGGTAAAGTGAAGGTTGATGTCCTCCATAGGAATAACCTGAGCGTAACCGCCGCCTGCAGCACCACCCTTAATACCAAATACAGGACCTAAGCTTGGCTCACGCAATGCAACACAAGTTTTGTGTCCCAAGCTTGAAAGTGCGTCTGCCAAACCTACAGTAGTAGTAGTTTTTCCCTCACCGGCAGGGGTTGGGTTAATTGCGGTTACCAGAATTAACTTACCCTTTTCATGCTCTTCATCAAGAAGCATGTTGTAGTCGATTTTTGCCTTGTTGTTACCGTAGCATTCGAGATATTTCTCGTTTACACCTGCTGCCTTGGCAACTTCCGTAATGTCTTTTGGAGTAGCTGCCTGAGCAATTTCGATGTCGGTCAACATTTCCGTACCTCTTTCATACATCACTTCTACTTCGCTTGCCAAAGTAGAAAGAAACTTCGAAAAACGTCATTCAATACATATTAATTCATAAGCTCATGGTAGATGCGAAGCAATCCCTGTAAGGTCAATTCGAGGTTAACCTCAGAAATGCTTTCAGATACAGGAGCAATGCGATGAGCCAAACCTCCCGTTGCAACTACCTTAGGCTTATAGCCAAGCTCTTTTTCAATGCGCGAAATCAAACCATCAATACGAGCTGCTTCGCCAACTACAACACCAACTTTAACCGCGTCGGTGGTATTCTTTCCAATAGCTACGCCTGGATCGTCCAATTCAACGGCGCGCAAGAGTGCGGCACGTGCGTACAAAGAACGCATTGAGGTGTCAACACCAGGGGCAATAATGCCACCTACAAACGAGCCTTCTTTGTCGATTACTTCAATATTAGTTGCGGTGCCAAAATCAACTACCACAACAGGAGAACCATAGAGATATTTTGCCGCGATAGCATCAGCTACACGGTCGGCACCTAATTCAGGAAATTCAGTTTTTTCGATATTCAATAAATGAGCGCAAGTTGATGATGAAACTACCTTCAACTCAACACCAAATGCGCGCTGACAAACCTTTTCCCAGTTGTGAGTTAGGTTTGGAACAACGGAAGCCAAAATAGCTCCGTCAATACATTCCTCTTTAAGGTCTTCGGCATGCAATAATGCATGAATCTTAATGCGCAACTCATCGCTCGTATAGTCAACATTTGTTGCAATACGCCACATATGTACAAGGCTATCCTTATCGTAAACGCCCAGTACTGTTTGAGTGTTACCCACGTCAATTGCCAGTAACATAGTTCCTCATTCTAAACGGGAATAAAGTGCATGAAAATGGTATCACAGAGTACCGAAAGGGCATCCTTCTTTCCCTTTTCTTGGAGCTTTTTTATCTGTTTTTAACTAAAAGTGAGTACACGGAGTGCCTTTTGAAGCAAGTTGACCTAACAAGGCTCGTATTTGTACACCTTGCCTAGCTCAATCATATTTTCCAAAGCACGCGTTTTATAGGCACCCTTTTGATAGGCCATATATACCGGATGGAAGCCTTTTGGAATTTCTTTAATGCGAAGCTTTTTGATTGTATGGAATGGCGACAAACCCAAAGTATCCAAAGAAATACCAACGCAAGAAGGATTTGATACCACAAAACTGCCGAGCGTAATTTCATCATCAGCACGCTGGCGAACCGGAAGCTCATATGAGCGCAATACATTCTCTACCGAAGCGCCAACCGGAGTTTCATTTCGATACGTAACGATGGCATAATCTTGTAACTCAGAAAGGGAAATTTCGTCTTTTTCAGCAAAAGGGCTTTGTGCATCTACTACTGCTACTAAATCTTGGCGAAGGATTTCAATGAACTCGAGATTTGGCTTGTTATCTACATAAGCGCAGATAACTAAGTCATATACGCCGTTTTCTAATCCTTCAACAAGTGTTTTAGTAAGACCTTGGTAGAGCTTTACCTCAACCTGGCTGCCATACTGATTGCGATACTCCAAAAGCAATCCTGGCAGATAATCTGACTGAACCGTGAAGATGGTGCCAATATCAATAATGCCTGAGAGGTTATCAGCATGTTCTTGGGCAATCTGAATGCCCTTATCAATGATGTCGAGGCCTTCACTTATATAAGAGCTAAATTCCCTCCCCCATTTTGTGAGGCGAACATTACGTCCCTGACTTTCGAACAAAGGGATTCCCAACTCTTTTTCGAGCTGTTTGATTGAATTGGACAGAGCGGGCTGTGTAATAAATAGCTCCTCGGCTGCTTTTGTGTAGTGCTGAACCTGAGCGAGTTTTCTAAAATAACGAAGCTGGGAGAGATTCATAATTGGCTCCATTCACAAAAAAATCCCCACACCAAGAATATACTTGATGTGGGGACGTTTGTGTCACAATCTCTACGAGATATTAATCAAGATAATCAATCTGTCCGTGATGATCTTCGCACTCGCGAGCAATGGTGATGCGCTGTACCGTAGGAGCGCCTTCCTCAAGCCACATAGCACGGCTGTCACGATACAAACGCTCGGTAGGACCGTAAGGGGAATCCTCAAAGTAGCCGTCGCCACCGAAGATCTCGAGCATTTCGTCACCAACTAAACGAGTTGCGTCAATGGAGAAGAGCTTGCAGATTGCAGCCTTTTCATCGATGAATTCACCGTGAGGATCATTGTCGAAGTCACGAGCGAAGTCATAAACCATACAACGGAGAGCGTGAATCATCATCTGCATGTTAGCAATCTTCATGCGGATAGCCTGACGCTTGATGATTGGCTTACCGAAGGTTACACGGTCAGCAGCACGATCAAGAGAAATCTCCAACATACGCTGGCACATACCAAGGTTAGAGGTTGCAATGTGTACACGAGATACTGCCAAGGAGTGCATAGCTACTTCCATGCCCTGGCCCTCTTCGCCAAGGAGATACTTAGGATCGAGAACAACGTTATCGAACTTCAAGCCTGCGTGACCTGCACCGCGGCAACCCATCATATGAGGCATTGGAATGAGCTCATAACCAGGAGCGTCGGTTGGTACGAAGAATGCAGAGAGACGAGAATCCTTGTCAGACTCAGGATCGGTTACTGCAATAACATAGGTGAAGTCGGAGCAGTCGGTGTGAGAAATGAGCCACTTCTCACCATTGAGGAGGTAGGTGCCGTCTTCCTGTTTAATTGCAGTGGTGTGAAGGTCTGCGCCGGTACCACCAGTCTTTTCAGTAATAGCAAAGTTGCAGTAGATGCTCTTGTCCTGGAACTTGTCCATGTACTGGTCCTTGAGCTCCTGGCAACCGTAGTCGTCAAGAATACGCCAGTTCATGTCAGCTGCATGATGGAGGTGCATACGCATACCACCAGGACCACGGGAGAACTCTTCCTGAACCTTCAAGATTTCAAGCTCGTTCAAGCCCCATCCGCCATACTCTGCTGGGAGATAGAAACGATAGAGATCGTTTTCTTTAGCGAGTTCATAAAACTTTTCCGGGAAGGTATTGGTTACTTCGATTTCCTTTTGCATCTCATCAAAAGGACCCTGTGCCAAGTTGCGAATCTGTTCGAGATAAGCCTGGAACTGTTCGTCGGTAATAGTTGCATTTGGATTCATAAATCCACCTTCACTTTCGGTCGTGTCAAACCTTTTTCAAAGGACCGAGCGCCTTTGTTGATGGTTTTATTTTCCGTTTTTCTTTCGAAAAATTCCAATTTCAAACATTTTCGATTTTTTTGGAAATCTATAACTGTTTTGAATAGAAGCACGACTTTTGTTTATGGATTTATAGGAAAAACCCAATAAGTAAGCCCAATTTGGGCCTTTCCATAGGAACAACCCATGAACGAGTTCGTCTATCCGTTCGCCCCTCATTCTTCCCCAAAAATGACAAAACGCTGCACATATTCGTGCAGCGTTTCGGCTAAAAAGAAAGAGTGGTTTCAGTTTAAGGAAGCATCCAGCCCTTAAACAAAGGAACACGATCAAATTCTTTCTCAATGTCATCACCAGTTCTAATAGAACCAATTGCCTTCAAGCGTGCCATCTCTTCGTGGCTTACGCCAACTTCAGAGAGATACTTCTCAGTATCGCCACCAAGCACTGATACTTCTTCAAAGTCCTCAATCTTAACTGGAATGTTAGAGAGGTGATGAGGAGAATTGGTCTGCAAAACACGACCTACGCGTGGGAAGTCAACCCAGTTCAAGGTCTCAGGATTTTCGCGGGTAATCTGCTCGATTGCCTCTGGCTTAGTGTTTACCTTAGCAATGCAGAAGTCCTTATCCTGAAGCCACTCCATCCATTCTTTAGTAGTGCGAGAACGAATAGTCTCTTCAACAATGCGGAATGCACCTGGAGCTTCCCAATAACGCATCAAACCGGTTGGCTTAATTTCTGGATGACCAATTGCATCGCAGAATGGCTCCCAGAACTTAGCTTCAACCATGCCCAAAGCAAGTTTTCCGCCATCTTTAGTCTCATATACGTTGTAAGCAACGGAAGGATACTCTAAGTCTTCCTTCTCTTCCTGCATACCGTTGAAGCAGCAGCGAGAGTCAAGAAGTGAGTTCCACCATACGAAGCAGTCGAACATGGAGGTGTCAATATAGCAGCCTTCGCCAGTCTTTTCGCGAGAATAAAGAGCTGCTAACAAAGCCTGACCTGCAACCATACCAGAAGAAAGGTCAACCAAGTGAAGTGGGAAGGTTGAACCGTGGTCAACAGAAAGGAAGCCAGAGTCAGCCTGCATGTTCAAGTCGTGCTGAGCTTTCTTGGAACGAGGATCCTTTGAACCGTAACCAGAAATAGAGCAGTAAATAATTCCAGGGTTGATAGCCTTGATTGAATCGTAGTCGATGCCCAATTTCTTGGTAACGCCTAGACGGAAAGATTCAACAATAACGTCCGATTCTGCAGCAAGTTTCTTGAAAATGCCAACAACTTCTGGATCTTTCAAGTTAAGAGAGATGGACTTCTTATTACGGCCAAGAGCGGTTACGTAGTAAGAAATGCCGCCACCCTTAGTTGGGTAGTCGTGACGCATGAAGTCGCCAGCGCCAGTATCTTCAACTTTGATTACTTCTGCACCTAAGTCTGCAAGAGTCTGGGTTGCATAACCACCTGGAAGATAACGGGAAAAGTCTAAAACTCTAATTCCTGAAAATGGGGTAACAGGACGTACCATGTTTTCTCTCCTTTTTTCCAAACAATAATGCTTCAAAAACACGTTCCGAAAAGCGTCCTTATGAAGCATTTGTGCGACCCGCCTGATCAGCAGGCCGCACAAAGAACTTAATCAAAACTTAGCGAACGGAATTTGGACCGTAGCTTGGCTCAAGAACACTAGCTGGCAATTCAGGGCCATCATATTCAAGAACTGCATTTGATGCTACTAATGCATCTACTTCAGCGTCGGTGTATTCGCCAATCTCCTTGAGGATACGACGAGTGTCGTAACCGATTGGGCGAGAACGACGAAGAACTGGGTCACCAATGGATGCCAAACGGAATGGAGGGGTGGTAACAATGTAGTCATCATTCTCCGTGAATTCCGAAGTAGGACCCTGCTTCTCATACTTAATACGACGGAGCTGGTCGTTTGCAAATGCTTCGTCATCGGAAAGAACGTCAGCAACAGTCTGAATCTTCTCGAATGGAATGTCATTTGCGCGGAAACGCTTCTCCAACTCTTCAAAGGTAAACTTCTTGCATGCTTCGTGAATTGCTGCGTCTACCTCAGTGTACTTACCATTCTCAGCCAAAGCTTCCAAGGTGTTGTACTCAGGATCGGTGTAGTACTTAGGATCCATCTCGATGGTGTCGAATACAAGCTTGCAGTACTTATTGTAGTTACCGAAGCACATGAGGAACCAAATACCATCAGAAGATACATAAGAGTTATTGGTTGGGCACTTTGCTTCCATGCGATCCTTAGGATGCTTGCAACCCTGCTGTTCAGCAATGAGTGCGCAAGTCATACCCCAAGTACCAACGTGGTACAAAGAAGCGGTAACCTTATCGCCCTTGCCGGTGAGTAATGCACCAGCATAAGCACCAAGAATACCTGCTGCTAATGCGCAACCCGTGTTCCAGTCACCAAATGCGATTGGTGAGTTACCTGGCTCGTAATGCTCGTTATTCTGAGGAATAGCGCTTACGAAACCAGAACGTGCAGCAAATGAAGTAGCGTCGAATCCTTTAGCGTCCTTCATTGGGCCATACATACCATAGCCACGATTCTGAGCCCAAACAAGCTTTGGGAACTTCTCATGGAGAGTCTCATAGTCAAGACCAAGACGCTCAAGTGCACCATCGCGAAGAGAAGTTACGAAAATGTCTGCCTTAGAGAGAAGCTTCATCATTACTTCTTTACCCTCTGGGCTCTTGCAGTCAATTGCAGTCCATTCTTTGTTGAATGATCCGCAGTCATAAGCAACATCATCGAACTCACTCTTATAGTTCATGCCCCAAGCCATGCCCTGGGTGCGCTGCTCGTCACCAGTAAATGGTTCTACCTTAATTACCGTAGCACCTAACTCACCAAGGAGTCGAGCCGCAGCAGGACCTGCTGCATACTGGGTAAGATCAACAACAATGGTTCCTTCTAATCCAGCCATTGAATTCTCCTTCTCTTCTACGCTGCCTTATTAAGGAATAAGGATGTGACGCATGCCCTCACAACGATCAAGCATATCCATAGAGGTCTGCCAGTCAGTAAGAGGACGAGGACCAGTAATTGCGAAATCAACATCGAGGCCGTTAGCCAACATGTTCAAAGCCTGACGCCAGTTCTTGCGCTCGTAAGCACGGTTACCAATAATGGTGATCTGACGCATAGCAATAGGAGTCATTGGGATAGTAGAAGGCTGTGCAGGAAGACCGGTTACGCCAATGCGACCGTCCTTTGCAACCATTTCGATTGCCTGCTGGATAACAGTGAAGTGACCTGCTGCGTCGAAGATGCATTCAGCACCCTTACCACCAGTAAGCTCAAGAACGCGCTCGATAACATTGCACTCAGAACCATTTACGGTGATAGCACCCAAGGATTCTGCAACCTTCAAACGCTCAGCGTCGTTAGCAAGACCGGTAACAATTACCTTACCAATACCACGAGCCTGCTTGAGAACAGCAACCATCAAAAGACCAATAGGACCAGGGCCCATAACAACGCAAGTGTCGCCCATCTGAGGATTTACGCGGTCAACTGCATTAATAGCTACGCAGAGAGGCTCAATCAAAGCACCCTGTTCGAAGGTAACTTCATCAGGCATCTTAATGATGTTCTCAGCGCGGATAGCCATGTACTTAGCGAATGCGCCTGGCAAGTCAGTACCATAGAATGGACGATTGTCGCAAATGTTAACCTGACCCTTATCGCAATATGAGCAAGTGTTGCAGTAAAGAACTGGGTTAGCAGTTACGCGGTCGCCAACCTTGAGGTTCTTAGGAGCGTTTGCGCCGAGTTCAGCAATAACGCCTGAGAATTCATGACCGAAGATTGCATTTGGATACTGGATGTTGTAAGAATTAGCAATTGCTTCATTCCACTTATAAAGAGAGTGGTCAGTACCGCAGATACCTACAGCCTTGATCTCCATCAATACTTCGTCATCTTTAATCTGAGGAATAGGAAGCTCGGTAATCTCCATTGCGCCTGGTTCTGGAGCATTCTTAACGAGAGCAATCATTTTTCCATCCATGGTGTTTTCCTTTCAAACGAAAACTTAAATAACAAAAAAGAGCTCAGCACCAAAGCCCCCTTGTTGGTGCTGAGTTTTTAGACATTTACTGAATTGACCAACCACCGTCGAGGATCAAGGTCTGGCCAGTGGTGTAGGTAGTAACAGGTGAGCAGAGGAAGTAAATTGCTTCTGCCATCTCTTCAAGAGAGCCCATCTTTACCTTGGAAGGAGTGCGACCATATACATACTCCTGCTGTGCAGGGTTGTCAGCGAATACCTTCTCAACCATAGGAGTCATTACGTAACCAGGAGCGATGCCGTTAACCTGGATGCCGAACTGAGCGAAGTCGATAGCCAAGGAGCGAACCATGCCCATAACTGCTGCCTTGGTGATGCTGTAAGGAGCAATGTTTTCCATAGCAGAAATACCACGCTGAGAGGAGATGATAACCATCTTGCCGCCGTTGCCCTGCTCTTTCATCTGGCGAGCTACTGCGGTTGCCAAGAAGAAGTTTGCCTTCAAGTTAACTGCGAAGATCTTGTCCCAGTCAGCTTCAGTTACATCAATAGAGTTCATACGAGGCAAAGAAATACCAGCGGTAGAAACGAGAATGTCAACGCCGCCAAACTCTTCAACGGTCTTTGCAACCATTGCGTCAATCTGATCCTGCTTGGTGCCATCACAACCCATGCCGATAACCTTTGCACCAAACTCTGCAGCAATCTCTGCTGCTGCTTCTTCACACATTGGACCAGGAACACCACAAATCATAATGTTTGCGCCTGCTGCAGCAAACTGACGTGCAGTTGCCTTACCAATGCCAGATCCACCACCCATAATAATTGCGGTTTTGCCTGCCAACTGCTCGTTTGGAGCCTTTGAGAACCAGAAATCAGCCATTTTTCTTCCTTCCCTGAAGAGTGCTAATTAGATACATTGTCGAGGCGTTTGCCTCATCCGTTATCCCCACTCTAAAACCCAAAAGAGACAGCGTCTAATTGTTTGAACAAGTTCAATCCATAGCCTTAGTGAATGATATTTTTAATTTCGTATGAGTTTTTTATTAATTCATTCAGGCTGACTATCAATTCATAATGGAAATTTATTGACCTATTTCCATTTCTTTTAAATTGATTTTTCCGTTTTCCCACGTAAATAAGGCAAATTTTTGGACATATAAGCTTGTTTGTCCCACAGAATAGCGCTCTGTCGTAAGTTTTAAGCCATTTCCATAACCAAGAGTAATTGATATATTGCTTTTTCTAATAGATTTTAAATAAAGACATTCATTGCCGTGGTTTATCAATTCATGCCGCATATAAAAAATGACCCATAGCCTTATGCTATGGGTCACCCCCCCAAACTTCTCTGAAATAGGAATACCCAAGAAGAGAGCTTTTCTATTTATGCCTCTTGGCGATTTTGATAATCCCTCAGAGAAGGAACCCCTTCTTTAAAGTTTGCAAATTCAGTAGAGAACGAAATGAACTCCTCTACTGCAAGATTCTTTGAGCCTTTTTCTTTGTAGGCAAGGTAAATAATATGGAATGGATCAGGATATTCTTTAATAGGAATAGTAACCAGACCCTCAATAATCTTTCCATCAAGCGTTTCAAGCATCACTCCAACAGGCTTTTTCTCAGATACAATCAGCGAACCAGCACTAATCTCATCATCGAATGCCTCACGGGCAACAATGTCATACCTACTAAATACGCCTTCAAGAATAGTGTTTGCAAAAGAATGCCTACGATACGATATAACCGGGTAATCCTTAATTTCCTCAAGGCTTACGCAGCTCTTTTGCGCTAACTCATGAGAAGAATCTACGCCAACAACCAGATTCTGAGTTAACAAAGGGACGTACTTTACGCCCCGTTCGTCATGGAGGTGACCGCAAATTGCTGCATCAATCTTTCCTTCCATGAGCTTATTAATGCATTCGTAAGTAGTACCCTGATAAATATCAAATGCAATATTTTCGCCAAATTCTTTTCTAAAAGAGGCAATCAGAATAGGAATAAAGTTCCTCTGAACCGAAATAACGGCACCCATACGTATTTGGCCACTCAAACCACTGCCATAAAGCTTCATCAAGTCAACAGCCTTGTCAACTTCATCAAGTGCTTTACAGATGTGCTCGTTAAACTCAGCACCGTATTGTGTAAGGCGTACATTTCTTCCAACGCGTTCGAAAAGAGCAACCCCCAGCTCTTTTTCTAAATTGCTCATTGCGTTTGAAAGGGATGGTTGAGTAATGTAGAGTGCGTCCGCGGCTTTACCGAAATGCTCGAACTCTGCGAGCTTTCTAAAATAGTACAGCTGTGACAAATTCATAAAAAGAATCCCTCAATCCATGAATAAACATAGGTTATCCATTCACAATCTTCTTATATCAATAATTATAAGATATGAATTTGTTCATACGGGGTTAAAAAACTATCTATTCTTAACTATTGCTTAAATTTGACCAATAATTTGCAGAGCGAATTATATACGAATAAATGGTTTAAGTACCAATAGAAGAAGTTGCTGAACTGGGGAAACGCATAAATTCTTCGAAATGTTCTTTTATTCGATGAACCCTTCATTGCGCGTAAAAAATATCCTCCCTTTATAATTATTGGGAGGATATTAGTTTTTAATATATACGTTTTTGCCCTATGAGCCCCTATAGGCTTCTACGAAGCGCGTTTTTGTCTTATGGGTCCCTAAGGCCCCCCATAAAACTCACTTTTTGCTCAACATGGCTTATTTTGCCATATTAACTGCAGCGCCTACTGCCTGAGCAAGAAAGATAGCACCGAGGATCTTGACCGTATCGATAAAAACAAATGGAGCAACACCAGCAGCAAAAGCAACTTCAGGAGCAAGGTTGCTT
>JBJEKV010000120.1:0-14301 GCA_051878815.1 Anaerotardibacter sp.
TGTCATTCCTGAAGGCTGGACTCATATCCCAGGCGAAATGTTTTTCGAATGCTTCAAGCTTAACAACGTCGTGCTTCCTTCAACGCTCGAATGCATTGGTTCGCACGCCTTCTTTGGCTGCATAAATTTGCACGCCATTTCACTTCCTGAATCTATGAAAGAAATCCGCTTTAGCGCTTTTGCTGAAAGCGGCCTTGAAGAAATTACCTTCCCTTCAAATATGAAGGAGGTTGGAGCCTGGGCATTCAAAGGCGCGCCTTACCTCAAAAAGGTTACGTTCCCAAGCTCTCCCGTAACCCTTGAATACGACACCTTCCTCAGATGTAGCAAGCTAGACACGCTTGAGGGTGTACCTTCTATTTCGAAAGAAAGCATCTCGCGCGGAGTAGGCGCTTGCATCCCCCATACCGAACTTACGTGGTGGGACGTGAAATTCATCTTCCGTGATAGCCCTATTGGCGAAAATGCCCTCCAACGCATTGAGGAACTAACTTCCTCGCGTTAAGAAGGGCATCAATTAACGTATTGGGAGAATTGACCGCAACGGCAGTCAGCAAAATACCGAGACGCCCGCTGCAGAATATTCGTGAAAAACCTAGTTTTTGGACTCTGCCTCTTTTTTGGCACGAGCCTCTGCGCGCTTAGCTTTCTCTTCTTCTTTTGCTTTTGCCTTGCGCTGTTCATCACCTTCGGCAAGCTTGCGAAAGATTTCAGCTTCTTTTTCGGCAAGCTCTTCATTGCGTTGCTTCATATTCTCCAAGAACTGATCTTCCAAACCATTTTGCATGATGGCTCTGCGTGCAGCCAAATTCAAAATATCAATCTTGCGCTTAGCCTCGTCACCTTCGCCACGAGCAACCATTCCGGAAATATCTTTCATAAATGCAGCAAAACGCTCATTATTTTCTTTGTCCATTAAAAACTCCCTAGTAGTGTCAAACGAGGCTTATAGTACCTCATCTCGCCTTGTCCCCTTTCAAAAACTCTTTGTATAGGCCCAAGAAAAATAGCAAGGGTTTTTCAGGCATTATTACCAAGCAAGCCAAGAAAAGCAGTTACAATAGACGCTGAAATACTACGGATTTACGTCATCGCTCACTGTTGTGTTGGAGGTTTACCTATGCGAATCGGTTTCGACAATGATAAATACATTTCAATGCAGGCAGCACACATCAAGGAACGCATTTCAAAATTTGACGGCAAATTGTATCTCGAATTTGGTGGAAAAATTTTTGACGACTACCATGCATCTCGTGTTTTGCCTGGCTTTGAGCCCGACTCAAAGATTCGCATGCTTCAGAGCATGACTGATGATGTGGAAATCATCATCGCTATCAATGCAAACCACATTGCGAAGAACAAAATTCGCGGTGACTTAGGCATTACCTACGAAGAGGATGCTATTCGCCTCACTGGCGCGCTTCGCTCCTTAGGATTCTTCGTAAGCAGCATTGTTATCACCCACTATACGGGCCAGGAAGCTGCAAACGGTTTCCGCAAGCGCTTGGAAGACCTGGGCGTAAAGAGCTACCTCCATTACCCAATTGCAGGCTATCCTTACAATATTGAGCGCATCGTATCTGAAGAAGGCTATGGCGCTAATGACTACGTTGAGACCGAGCGTCCGTTAGTTGTAGTAACCGCTCCTGGTCCATGTTCTGGCAAGATGGCCACCTGCCTTTCCCAGATTTATCACGAAAATAAGCGTGGCATCAAAGCGGGATACGCTAAATACGAAACCTTCCCTATTTGGAACTTGCCACTTGATCACCCAGTCAACATTGCTTATGAAGCAGCAACGGTTGACTTGGACGACTCTAACGCAATCGACCCATTCCATCTTGCTGCATACGGAGAGACCACGGTTAACTACAACCGCGACATTGAAATCTTCCCAGTACTCAAGAACCTCATGGAGAAAATCCTTGGTGAAAGCCCTTATCAGTCTCCTACCGACATGGGTGTTAACATGGCGGGCAATGCAATCATCGATGATGAGGCATGCCGTGAAGCTTCAAAGCTTGAGATTATTCGCCGTTACTACAAAGCTGCAGAGCACGTTAAGCGAACGGGAAGTGGCCAGGATTTAGTTGATAAGCTCGTTCTTATCATGAATCGTGTGGGTGTTTCTCCTGTGGATATGCCAGGCCGCGAAGAAGCACTTGCTAAAGAGGAGCGCACCGGTGGTCCTTGTGGCGCACTCGTTCTTCCTGACGGAAAGATTGTTACTGGCAAAACTTCCTCTTTGATGGGAGCAGCTTCTTCTTTGTTGCTTAACGCCCTCAAAGAGTCCGCGAAACTCAATGACGATATTTACGTTTTGTCTGACTACGTAATTGAGCCAATCAGTGACTTGAAAAAGACGTATCTCCACGCAGAGAATCCTCGTCTTCATTCTGACGAGACCTTGATTGCTCTTTCCATGAGCTCGGTTACTAACCCATTGGCAAATGCCTGCGTTAAGCAAGCAGACAAGCTCCGCGGTTGCGATGCGTTCTTCAGCGTTATCATCTCTTCTCAGGATGAGGCACTGTATCGCACCTTGGGAATCAATGTGTGCTGCGAGCCAAAATACGAGCAGAGAACGTATCATTCATAAGGTGCTCGAGCGAAGCTTTTCAAGGCTCGCCTTGCGAATTAATTCGAGGCTCAACTTCGACATAATGAGGCCTCATCTTCAGCCTTACTGAAACTACCTTGGTCCGCTTACGAGCGGACCAAGTTTTTTGTTCAGCTTGCGAAATAATCCGCGCCTTCTTTATAGCCTTGCGTGGCGTAGAACCTGCTTCAATAGGCACCCTCTTTGGATGCGCTTTTTTCGCTACGAAAAAAACAATTGACAAAAACAAAAAATATACTCTCCAATTTGGAATTTTGGGTCTATACTCAAAGCAGCATAATTTTGAACGCGTTCGTTTTTGAAATGCGCTCACCTTAGTGAACTGCTCAAGTTCCAGAAGGGGGATGGTTCCATGAAACCATTACAAGGCATTAAAGTAGTTGATCTTACTACTTATATGGCAACACCTGCTACCGGCCGTATTCTTGGCGAATGGGGCGCTGATGTTATCAAGGTCGAAGCTTCAAAAGGTGATCCTTGCCGTGTAACTCAAGCTGCGGTATTCAATATGCCAATGTCAGACGAAGAAAACCTTGCGTTTGATATGGTTAACTTGAATAAACGCTTCATCTCATTAAACCTTAAAAGCCCTGTTGGTGCTGAGGTGATGGATAAGCTTCTTGCTGAGGCAGACGTTTTCATTACTAACACCCGCACGAAATCCTTAGCCAAGATGGGGCTTGACTGGGAAACACTCCATGCAAAATATCCTCGGTTGATTATGGGTCATGGTTTGGGCTACGGCAAAAAAGGTCCTGAAAAAGACGACCCTGGCTTTGACGTAACCTGCTACATGGCTCGCGGCGGTGTTTATGGCACAACCGTAAACCGTGGTGATTCCCCAATGATTCCTACTAACGGCTTTGGTGACATGCAGGCCGGCATGTTCTTAGCTGCAGGCATTTGCGCTGCGTTAGTAGGTCGTGCAACTTCTGGCGAAGGTGAATATGTTACCTGCGCACTCCAGCACGCAGCAATTTACAACCTTATTGTTGGCATGATTTCCGCTCAGTATGGCAATCCATATCCTAAGAGCCGCTTAGAAGTAATTTGCCCATTCAATAATGTGTACACCTGCGGCGATGGCAAAGTAATTGCTATGTGTGACCCAGAATATGACCGTGACTATAACAAGATTATGACCCTCATTGGCCGAGAAGATCTTGTTGATGAACCTCGTTTATACAACTGCATAAAGATGAATGAGGCAGGTCTCAACCCTGAGGTAGTAGGAATTCTTGACAATGCATTATCCAAGATGACTTCTACTGCAGCTCTAACCCTTTTCAAGGAAAATGGCATTCCTTGCGAATTGTGCCAGACTCCATTGGATGTTTATGAAGACAAGAATGCAATCATCAATGAGTACCTGGTAAAGATTAATTATCCAGAGTCTCAGCGCTGGGTTCCAACTGCACCTATCCAGTTTGATTCGGTTCCAAGTCCTAACTTCATTCCAACGGGAATGTGTGGTTCCGCAACCGTTGAAGTAATGAAGGATCTTGGTTATACCGATGAAGCTATCGAAGCAGCTATTGCTGCAGGTGATGTTCAGGGTGCTGTTGATCTTGAAACCTTGAAGACTCGTTGGTAAGCATTACGGTATAAGCAGAAAATCTCTTCTGCAAGTGTTTTCGAATAAAGGAAGTGAACACTTAAAACAGCCACAAATACACCCCCTTTTTCCCCTTTTCAGGGAGGCATAGGAAGTGGTCGGTCCCCCTCCGACCATTTCCTATTTTTTGGCCATTAACGAGCTATAGCAAAAAAGGTTAGCAGTTAGAGCCTCAGGCGAAGGCGGGGCTATCATCAGGTGCAAGCCATTACAAAATTACTGAGTTGGGACTATCGACCCATAAGCGGATTACTTTTTCGCCATGTCGAGCAGTAGAGTAGTTGGAACTTTTCCACCAAAATAGTTAGGGTCTTTAACCATAGAAGAACGCTCAATCAACAACACCGCAATGTTGTATATCGCATGAGCAATCATGCACGAAAGAAGGCTACCCGACAAAACGTAGCCAGCGCCAAGGATTAGACCTCCACAAAGTGCAAGAGAAATAGACCACGGATCTCGATACTGAGCATGAACCGACCAAAAAATCACCGCTGACACAACCACCGAAAGAACGGCAGCAAGAGTAGGGCTCAAAATCAGCCCAAACAACACCATTAAAAGTCCAATGAGCACATAGCGAAACAGGAGCTCTTCGCAAATACCCGCAAGTGTCATGCAGATAATTACGTCTCGGTTGCTCAAACGAGGAAGTTCGCCATTAAGGCTTTGTGCAAGTTCGAGCTTTGCTTTTCTATAAGAAGCTGAGTTTTTGGTCCCAAGAGAATCTATAACGAAAACCACGCCAATCATCAAAAAGCACAAAACGGGTGCTACCCAATGAAGGGTAAGCGTAGAGGCTATCTGAGGAAGCCAAAGCCAAAGCGCCTCTATAAAATCTCCCGTTGTTGCAAAAGCAAGAATAATTGCGCCAATAACACCGCCCACAGCAATGATCCCTTCGGAAAGAAGGGTTGCTTTGACCAGCTCTTTTTTCTCCTCTTCGGGAAGAGGATAGAGTTCGGACGCTTTCGACATGCCTTATCCCCTTACTTCTTTCGGCCGAATAAACCCTTCAAGCCAGAAAGGATATTTCCTGCAGTTTCAATTTCACCCAAAGTCACATTGTCAGTGACCTTAACATCGCGCATTGCACTATGAGCTGCTTGATGCTGTTCGCGCGTAGCATCAAGTGCTGCCTCTTTTGCGGCAAAACGAACTTCATCTATAGCACCGGTGACAACACTCTCTTTTAAGGTTTGCTTGAAATCAGTTGGGTCGTTTTTAATTCCCGCAACCGCGGCTTTCATTGCCTGACCTGTAGAAATAGGAGCGGTTCCCTTTGTCATAAGTTCGTAGTAGACCATGCCATATTCAGCATTAACAGGACTTGCGGCAAGCTTGCGTTCGAAATCGTTCTCGTCCACACTTGACTCAGCAATAGCACGCATTCCCTCAATTACTGCTTCTGTTTTTGTTCTCAAGGTAGGGTCCAAGTCTCCCGAAAGATACGGAGTAAAAACACTAATGCGTGATTCAAAATAAGTTTTCACCATGTCATTCATGAGAGTCCCTTTCTCCCCTGCTTAGCCAAAAACAACAAGCACGCGTGTGCTCGTCTTTCATTTTGTTCACATAATTTTATCATGCGGCAGCATATCCCCCTCGTTAGCTTTATCATGAGCAAAAAGATAACTCCCCTTTGTGAGAAAAGAAGATTCCTTTCGTAAGGCGAAGAATATGGATAGTACACAAATCAAAATTGCTCATCTCGAACACGGAACCGTCAAAGATTCCGCGCTCGAACAGACAACCGCACCTCAGCAGGCGTTTTCCTCTGAAAACGCACCAACATATGAGAGAGTACCAGCGGGCGAACGAGCAGCCGCACCCGACCAGGCACCCGATCCTGCTGAGCAGTTCGGCCTTGCCAACGCGCAAAAGGCGTGCGAATTCCATAAAAGCTTTCCCGACTACGCCATCACTCCCCTTGCAAGCCTGGATGCCTTAGCTCAGAAGCTGGGCGTTGCACGTATTTGGGTAAAAGACGAAAGTTATCGCTTCGGCCTCAATGCATTCAAGGTACTCGGCGGCAGCTATGCAATAGGTCGCTATTTGGCTGGACAGTTGGGAAAAGACATTTCCGAACTCCCTTACGAAACACTCATCAGCCCTCAAACAAAGGAAGAGCTGGGAGACATTACCTTTATTGCTGCAACGGACGGCAACCACGGCCGCGGTGTTGCATGGACCGCGCAGCAGCTTCGCCAAAAATCCGTTATTTATATGCCAAAAGGAAGCAGTCCTGAGCGCCTTACTAATATTCAAGCACTCGGTTCCGATGCGCAAATTACTGATCTTAATTATGACGACGCGGTGCGCCTGGCAAATACCCATGCAGAGGAGCATGGCTGGGTGGTAGTTCAAGACACTTCGTGGGAAAACTACGAAGAAATACCTGGCTGGATTATGGAAGGCTACACCACTATGGCACTCGAAGCCTCCAAACAAATCCTCCACAATTTTCCAGGCGAAAAACCAACCCACCTTTTCCTTCAAGCAGGAGTAGGTGCAATGGCAGGCGCGGTTACGGGATTCTTCTCCCAGCTCTACGGAAAAGACCGCCCGCGCATCATCATTGTTGAACCTAACAATGCCGACTGCCTCTACCAAACCGCCCATGCAAACGACGGCGAACTCCACTTTGTTACGGGAGATCTCGATTCCATAATGGCGGGACTTTGCTGCGGAGAGCCCTGCTCAATTGGCTGGAACGTTTTGAAGGATCATGCTGATTACTTCGTTTCGGTACCTGATGAAATTGCCGAAAAGGGAATGCGACTTTTAGGGAAGCCGTTGGGAAGCGATCCGCGTGTAATATCTGGCGAAAGCGGCGCGGTAACTACGGGCTTTGTTGCTGAGTTGCTCGAAAACCCTGAGCTTGCTTGGTTTAAAGAAGAGCTTGGATTGGACGAAAATTCGCACGTTCTTTGCTTCTCCACCGAAGGAGACACGGATAAAGAGAACTATCAGAAAATATTGTCTCAGTAGTATGATTGAGCGAAACATTCGCTTCGCTAAACAAAAACCCTCACTCTTCAGCATTTGCTCAAAAGTGAGGGTTATATTTATTTGGTCATCTATATTTGACCATCTTTGCTTCAAATGAAGGGTTTCAACCTTAACAAAAACCTAACTATGAATGGAAGTTCCCTGCTCGCGCTTGCTTGCGTTACTTTGGTGAAGTGCACCAAAGGGACAAACTTTGATGCACTTGAAACATCCATTACATAAGTCCTGGTTGAGAGTGATCCTCTTCGTAACCTCGTCTCGGGTAATCACCCCTTGTTCACAAACTTCCAAACAACGTGCGCGTGGACAATGTCTACAGGAGTGACTACTAAAGGCTAGAGGACAACTCATTTAACTCTCATTCTGCTTTGGACAACTTCTTCGATGGGTCAGGACGGAAAATCATGAACAACATGAATACCAGTACCGCTACTGCCACGATGGTGCCAATGCCGAAGGTCAATTCGCCTGTTACCAAGCCGCCGAACTGGAACACCATCAATGCAATTGCATAAGCATATCCGCATTGGTAAGCAATTGCTGCTGCAAACCACTTACCGGAGTTCATTTCCCTGCGAATTGCACCCATAGCAGCGAAGCAAGGTGCACAGAGGAGGTTAAAGAGCATGTAGGACAATGCTGCAGGTACGGTAAGCATAGCAGCCAAGTTTACCCACAAGCCGTCGCCGCCACCAATCAATACACCCAAAGTACCAACCAAGTTTTCCTTCGCAATCAAACCAGTGATTGCAGAGGATGCGAACTGCCATTCGCCCCAGCCCAATGGTACGAACAAGATACCGATTGCGCCACCAAGAGCAGCCAACAAGGAGTTATCCATGTTTTCAACCATGCCCCATGCGCCGTTTTCGACACCGAAGTTAGCAAGGAACCAAACTAATACTGCTGCTGCCAAAATGATGGTACCAGCCTTCTTAATGAAGCTCCATGCACGTTCCCACATGCTGCGAAGAACGTCAGCAAGGCGAGGCATACGATAATCAGGGAGTTCCAAAACAAATGGGGCAGACTCGCTCAAGAATGGCTTAGTCTTCTTCAAGATAATGCCCGTGATGATGATGGAGAATACGCCTACAAAGTAAGCCATGGTTGCAATCAAAGAGCTTCCGCCGAAGATTGCACCTGCGAACAAAGCAATGATTGGAAGCTTTGCAGAACATGGCATAAAGGTGGTGGACATGATAGTGATGCGTCGAGCAGAATCATTCTCAATAGTCCTTGTTGCCATAATTGCAGGAACACCGCAACCAGTACCAATAAGCATTGGAATAAAAGTTCTACCAGAAAGGCCGAAGTGGCGGAAAATACGGTCAAGAATGAAAGCAACACGAGCCATGTAGCCGCAACCCTCAAGGAATGCCAAGAGCAAGAAGAGAACCATAATCTGTGGGAGGAAGCCCAATACTGCGCCAACACCAGCAACGATACCGTCAAGGAGCAAGGACTTAACCCAACCGTCAACGTTGATAGCATTCAAACCATTCTCAACAAGAACTGGTAAACCAAGAATATAGAAGCCGTAGTCGCTTGGATTTGGCTCCTCAACCTCAAGGGATTCCTCGAATTCGTCAGCAGTTACTACGCGCGTATCGTCGTAGAGAATCTCGCCGGTCTCTTCGTCCTCAGGAGTGATTTCCGCCTCAACGCCTGCTTCACGTGCGTTCTCAATAAACGTTGCAATTACTACTTCATCTTCTGGCGAAAGACCTTCTTCGCCCTCTGCTGCTTCAGCGCCAGTCTCTGCGTCTGCCTCTGCAGCAACTACACCAGCATCAGCTTCGCCTTCTTCAGCTTCAGCGCCAGTCTCTGCTTCTTCACCCTCTGCAAGCTCTTCACCTTCTTCAGGCTCCAAAAGCAATGCCGCTACTTCGTCAGCGCCTTCAATTTCCTGCTCCTGAGCAGCTTCGATAAAAGCGGTAATGTTATCTTGCGCATCGGTGTACTCGCCTGCTACCTCATCGTAATTTGCCTGACAGGTTCCCGTAACGTCGGCATACCAACCGTCGCCAAAGACACCATCGTTTACGCAGTCAGTTGCTGCGGTACCAATAGTGCCAATAGCGATGTAATAAACAAGAGCAATAACCGCAATAAAGATTGGGAAGCCCAAAAGACGGCTTGTCACAATGCGGTCGATTTTGTCGGACATATTGTTCTTGCGAACAGAGAAGTCCTTCTGAACGTGAGGCATGAAAGAAGTAATGTGGCAATAGCGTTCATTAACAACAATTGCGTCCGCCTGATCGTCAAACGCAGCTTCAGCCTGGCTAACTACTTCTTTTACGGCGTTTTTGTCGAATGTGCCCAGCTTTTCGAAAGCCTCGGTATCGCCTTCGAATGCTTTGACTGCGAAATAACGCCTCTGATTTGCTGGTACACCTTCAGGAAGAAGTGCGTCAACCTTTGCCAAATAGCCTTCAAATTCTGGCGAATAGGTGCAGGGATTAGGAATGTTGTCTTCCTTTTCGTTGATGCGACGACATGCATCTACGAGCTCAAGAAGTCCCTTCTTGTGAAGTGCTGAAACCTCAACAACCGGAACGCCCAATTCCTCAGAAAGACGCTGAGAACTGAGTGCGATGCCGCGCTTCTCAACCAAGTCAACCATATTGAGCGCGATAACAACTGGAATGCCGAACTCGAGCAACTGCTCGGTAAGGTACAAGTTGCGCTCCAAGTTAGTAGCGTCAACAATGTTGATGATTACACCAACCTCTTCTTGAGAGAGATAATTACGAGAAACTACCTCTTCTTTTGAATAAGGAGATAAGGAATAAATACCAGGAAGGTCAACGATACTAATCAATCTATCAGCTGAAACCTTACCCTCAACTTTCTCAACGGTTACACCAGGAAAGTTACCTACATGTTGGTGAGTACCGGTGAGCTGATTAAACAGAGTGGTTTTGCCAGAATTTGGATTACCAACTAATGCAATGTTCATAAGTGGCACCCCTACTCTACTTCAATCTTCCGAGCATCTTCTTTTCGCAAAGTGAGCTCATATCCGCGTACGGTCAACTGAATCGGATCGCCTAATGGTGCAACTTTCTCAACTTTGATAGTTGCTCCCTTAGTGATGCCCATGTCCATGATGCGTCTACGTACCGCACCATTTTCTTGCAATTTCACAACGGTAACCGTGCTTCCGGCTTCTGCTTCAGCAAGTGTCGTCATTTTTCACCTAGTTTCTTACTGTCATAGTTTTATTTTTCGATGATAAGTTACCATTGGTTTACTAAAAGTTAACCTTTGTTGATAAAAAAGTTTACATAAGATTACTTTTTTCCGTCAAAACAGGTATGCTGGGTAAGCAGAAAACGAAAAGTGGGTGATTTTGAGGTCCCTCGCAAAGTGCGCATGCGTTTTCCTGAGTACGCACACTTTACTAAAAGCTCTTTGCTAGGTTGCACTCCATCAGATAACACCCTGTTTATATGAAAGAGGTTCTAATGAGTGTTGCTTCAATTGTAATTTTGCTCATTATTTTTGGATGGCTTGCCTTTCTTATTTATAGATGGGCGAAAAAGAAGAAAGCGGCTAAGGACGCCTTGGCACGAGGAGAGTTTGTTTGCACGGGTGGATGCGCTGGATGCAGTGGCATTCCTTCAAGTTCAGGATGCTGTGGTTCGCAATCCTTTTCTCCTCAGGAATGTGGCGCTCTAAAAGCACTCGAACGAATGGAAGCACTTGGCTTAACTGAAGAAGAATGTCCTCACTGCAAAAAATAAGAGCATTTGAGAGTAAACTGGAGTAATGAAGTAATTGCTACGTCAGGGGGACTTATGGATACCAAATCCTTTGCAATTGAGTCATTATCCGGAACCGATCTGTTTAAAGAGATTGTCCAGATTGGCATTGTCGTCGAAGACATGGACAAAGCGCTTGCCGGCATGAAAAACGTGTTTGGCCTCGAGCCTGACTCTTTGAGCAGCAACAACTATCGCAACACCTGGTACAAAGGAGAAGTAATTGATGCTCCGGTTAAAGCTGCATTCTTTAACTTCTTCAACGTGCAGCTCGAATTCTTAGCGCCAATTGGGGACACCGACACCATTTGGCACGACTATCTTGACGAAGGATTCCGCAAAGCAGGCCATGCCCTTCATCATCTTCGCTTCGATGTAGAAAATAATGACGAAGCAACTGCGTTTCTTGCTTCCAAGGGCATTAGCAAATATATGGAAGGCACTTCGTTGGTAGATCCAAGTGCAACCTTTACGTACTACGATTCCGTTGAACAACTTGGATTCATCTTAGAATGCGTAACTAAGCCAAAAACCAATGAATAAGACCCCAAATAACTCGTTCATTGACCATTAAAAGCTTGAGCCTATGTTTTCGAATACCAAATATAGATATAAACAATTCGAAGACACACAAAACCTTGAATCTGAGCATGAAATCATCTTTCAAAATCACTAAAATAAGGAGTAACGAAAGTTGATTCTGCTCAAGGACACGGTACACCTCCTAGTGCCGTGTCCTAATTTTTTGCCCTAAAGTCTTCAACCAGCCCATCTTGCTGGTAAGATATGCCTCATAAAACAGTAATAAAAGACAGTTCGAAAACCTCCTGTCGGTAAACAAAACTAGGTAACAATGAATTTGCGTGTCATCGTGTGCGATGCTTATCTATGGGCGTTCTTCATTTCTCGGTTTGTTTCTACAGGACAAGAAAGGTAGTTCATGTACGGACTCAAAACCGAAAGTTGCTTTGACGCAGCCCACTTCCTCACTAACTACAATGGCAAATGTGAAAACCTCCACGGCCATCGCTGGCGCGTAGTTGCTTATCTCGAAACTGAGACACTTCAAACTGAAGGCGAAAAGAAGGACATGGTCATCGACTTCGGCGATTTCAAGCAGGCACTTCGCAAACTTACCGAAGAATTCGATCACAGCTTCCTTGTTGAAGAGGGATCTTTGATGCCTGAGACCATCAAGTGTCTTGAGGCTGAAGAGTTCACTCTCTCCATCTTGCCGTTCCGCACTACCGCTGAAAATATGGCGAAGTATTTCTTCGACCGCTTGGTAGCAGACGGTCTTCCTGCAAGCATGATTGAAGTTTACGAAACGCCTAACAACTGCGCTATCTATAAGCCAGCTCAGTAGTCAAGTAAGCTACAAAACCCAAAGCAGGACCGTATGGAAAATACCACGTTTGCGCTCTCTGAAAACAAAACTCTTACCAGCAAACCTTTGGCAAACAACATCGAAGAGAGCACAGAAAACACAATCAAATATCAAGCTTGTGAGCGTGCCGCAGGAACCCCAAGCGGTAAAACCATTCTGGATATCGACCCAAACCAGGAGTTTCCTATTGCTGAGATTTTTTGCAGCATTAATGGCGAAGGTCTTCACGCCGGATTGTTCTCTACCTTCATTCGCTTCGTAGGCTGCAATCTCAACTGCTCGTTTTGCGATACTCGCTGGGCCTGCGTAAAAACGTGCCCCTGCGCCATGCTCAACATGGATGATTTAGTTGAGTGCATCAACGAAGAAGGAACCAGCTACGTCACTCTCACGGGAGGCGAGCCCCTTCTCCAGCCTCACTTCCTCGAGCTCGTGGAGTATCTGGTGCGCCGCACCTCCTGCTTTATTGAGATTGAAACTAATGGCTCGCTCAATCTTGCTGAGCTTGCAACGCTTCGCCAAAGTCTTGAAGCAGAAGGTTATAAAAAACGCATCGGTTTCACTATGGACTGGAAGCTTCCTTCCTCAGGCATGATGCGTTTTATGAAACCGCAAAACTTTTCATATCTCGATAGGCGAACAGACGTCATTAAATTTGTAGCAGGCTGTGAAGAAGACTTAGTGCAGGCACAGGAAGTTATTGAGCGCTATGAGCTTTTCAGCATATGTGAGGTCTTTTTCAGTCCGGTGTTCGGCCTGATTGACCCTGCGGAAATTGTGTTCTATCTCCACAACAACCATCTTCGCCAAGCACGAGTTCAGCTCCAACTCCACAAAATTATTTGGCCTAAAGTAGAAAGAGGCGTGTAAATGGCTTGGGTATGTAACGGAACTACCTGCACTTTTGTTCCTGATGAAGAGCTTGAAAACTCCGAACAGTTCAAAGAAGACGAAAAGAAAGCACTCGTTTTATGTAGCGGCGGCGTAGACTCCACCACGCTTCTTGCTATGGCTTGCGAAAAATACGGAAGCAAAAACGTTGTTGCGCTTTCTATCAGCTATGGGCAAAAGCACAACAAAGAGATTGAGTCAGCAAAGGCAGTAGCGCGCTATTACTGCGTTGAGCAGCGCTTTCTTGACCTCTCACTCATTTTCGCTGACAGTAATTGCTCTCTTTTATCCCACTCAACCCAGGATATTCCGCAAGAAAGCTATGCTCAGCAGCTCGAAGAAACTGATGGTGCGCCGGTAAGCACCTACGTGCCGTTCAGAAATGGTCTGTTTTTATCAAGCGCGGCATCCATTGCTTTGAGTCTTGACTGCGAAGTAATTTATTACGGCGCTCATCACGACGACTGGGCAGGCAATGCGTATCCTGATTGCTCGCAAGAATTCGTGAACGCCATGGATAAGGCTATTCAGGAAGGAACGGGCGGCACCCTCCGTTTGGAAGCACCGTTTGTAAACCTGTCAAAAGCTGACATTGTAGCGAAAGGCCTTGAGCTCAACGTTCCGTATCATCTCACCTGGAGCTGTTATGAAGGCGGCGAAAAGCCTTGCGGAACTTGCGGCACTTGCATCGACAGAATGGCTGCCTTTGAAGCAAACGGAACTATCGACCCGCTTCTTAAGGACTAGGCTACCCTCCCACTCATACAAAGGACAACTCATGATTGAATCTGGCGAAAAACGAGAAAAAGAAAACCTCACCTTATTAGGAAACCAAAACGTTTCCTACTCCTCTGACTACAACCCAGAGGTGCTCGAAACCTTCGACAATAAGCATCCTGAAAACGACTACTTCGTGAAGTTCAACTGCCCTGAATTCACCAGTCTCTGCCCTATCACCGGCCAGCCCGACTTCGCTACTATTTATATCTCCTACGTTCCAAACCAG
>JBJEKV010000121.1:0-3212 GCA_051878815.1 Anaerotardibacter sp.
CAAAGTCGTTTCCGTCAATAACCCACGTTAAAGGTCTGTGCTGAAGAATAGAGGCTGCGTCAGATTTAACTACCTTATAGCGATCTGAGTTTTGCATAATCATGCCAAAAAGGCTCGACTCAGGAAGGTATTTATGTTGCTTGGCAATATAGTCAGGTTCGTTATAACGGGGGGAAGGGTCTTCCAAAAAGCCTGGGCCGTCATCGTTGTAGATGCCTTCAATGCGGTCATACACGTCTTGATGGATTACGGCAGCAGCATATTCGGCAAGATTGCCTCCTTTTGAATGGCCACCAAGATTAATCTTGGCATTAGGACCTAAATAGGATGCAATACCTGATAAATAGCGAAGAGCAGATTGGTGAGAAGGAAGAAGCTCCTTATAAGAAAGCTGGAAGTCTTCTTTCCAGCCAACTACGGTGCCATCGGTGCCTCTGAAGGCAATGTAGGCAGGCATGTCTTTTGCCGTAAAGGTAACCGCAGAAAACTGACGGTCAATATTCTCTGAGTATTCGTTCACGTAATGATGAACCATCAAATCGTGATAGCGATAATTGGTAGCTACGCCATACAAAAATGGTTCAACATCCTGGCCTTTCTTCAAAAAGCTACTTGAAACAACCTTTTCGAAAGGAGTAAAGCGAAGAATATCGATAAGGGGAGCGCAAGGCTCTTCGAGCTTTTTGATGTAAGGAAACTCTTCGAAGTTGAGGTAACATAGGGTGTTGAGAATTAGGGAATCAACGCAGTTGAAAGGCTCTTCGGAAAAGCTTTTAGTTTGTTCATGTAGGTATTTTTCTAGACTAGTCATGGCGTTATTGTATGTTGAATTCTATTCTTGAATTTTTGAAACACTAAAATCTTACAAATAAATTAAAGAAGGTATGCATGAAAGTAGATGTGCCAATTGAAGTTCGCTATGCGGAAACCGACGCGATGGGAATTGTGTATCACGCTAACTATTTAGTGTGGTTTGAGGTTGCTCGCACCCGTTTTTTGGAAGCAATTGGGTTTCCTTATACCGCAATTGAGGAAGCTGGTTGCTTGAGCCCGGTTGTTGACATGCAGGTTTCTTATGGAATTCCGTTTAAGTATGGAGAAACCGCAGTGGTACGCGTTGGTATTGAAAAAACTAACCAGACTAAAACGGTTTACACTTATGAGGTTTATCTTCAAGGCGAAGAGAACAGCGGAAAAAAGCCGCGCGTAACGGGTAAATCTATTCATTGCATAGTTGATAAAGATACCTTTAGACCACAGAGCATCAAGCGCAGCTTCCCTGAGCTCTATCAGCGCTACTTGGAAGTGATTGAAGAGGATTCGGCTCAGTAAAGTGTCTGCTTTGTAAAGCTACTGATCGATGAACCCAAAAAGCCCTTAGTTAGATCTCTAAGGGCTAAGTTTTCTAATTCTGTTTGACTGAGTTTTTTAGGTTGATAGTCCGTTTGTTTGGTGAACTACTACTCAGTAAAACCCCACATGCGAACTTCAGGTTCAAGCTTTACACCATCTTTTTCGTAAATCTTTTCTTGAACAGCCGAAATAAGATTTCGTACATCTGAGGCGGTAGCGTGGTTGAAATTAACCACAAAACCGCAATGCTTTTCTGATACCTGTGCACCGCCAACGCTAAAGCCTCGCAGTCCCGCATCTTGCAACAACTTGCCTACAAAATAGCCTTCAGGGCGCTTAAAGGTTGAACCAGCAGAAGGCATTTCAAGTGGCTGCTTGTCTTCACGCTTTTGGCGAAGCTCGTCCATTTTTGCCTTAATCTCAGCAGCATCTTTTTCTGAAAGCTCAAGAGTTGCTTCAACAACTATGAAGTCTTTATCCATCATGAGGCTGTGACGATACGACCAGCATGCTTCTTCTTTAGAGAGGGTATGCATCTCGCCAGCAGGAGTAAGTACCTTAACTGAAGTAGCAACATCCTTAAATTCGCCATCATAGGCACCTGCATTCATATAGGCTGCTCCACCAATAGAGCCAGGAATTCCACTAGCGAATTCGTAGCCACCCAATCCTGCTTCAAGTGCAACGTTTGCAATTGCTTCGTTTGAAGCACCTGATTGACAAACAAGCGTGGTGCCTGAGCGGGTGATAGCCGAATAGTTTTCTGCAAGCTTAATAACTACGCCACGAAGACCTTCATCTGCACAGAGGATGTTTGATCCTAATCCCATGAGATGAAAAGGAGCGTTGTCTTCTTTTGCCAAAGTGAGGGCGGTTTGGATATCTTCAAGAGATGAAGGCAAAACCATAATGTCGGCCGGGCCACCAATCTCAAATGTGGTGTGGTTTGCCATTGGTTCATCAATGAGCACGGTAGAGTTTGGGAGCGTATCTTTAAGTTTGATGTAGAGAGTTTGCTTGTTATACATATCGTGAGCCTTTTCGCTATTTTGAGAGGGACACGCAGGACGGTAATCGTGTTGCGGCCACTTTCTTTCGGGGTTTACCTGGTGCTCTGTTTTCAGGGCGCCCTGTTCTAATCGAGTATTTTGATTTAGTTAGTCGTTGTTTTCAAAAGCCTGGAAAATCTTATCAAAGTCATCTTTGTTTTTTGTAGCATACGAGGCGAGTTCCAGGAATTCTTGACACTCTTCGTTGTCTTCAATCTTCTTTTTGGCCGTATCCCACAATTCTTTAAAGCGTTTTTCCTCGTCGTAGAGAGAATCAGGGGAGATAGGCAAATAGGTCAGGAATACCAGATAGGAAACGAATCGGCTGGCATCAATATCCAGCGGCAAGTCCATAAGGGCTGCCGTTTCGGTTTCTTTCTTTTGGAAGTCGGTCGATTTGCTACTGAATGTATTGGAGAAACGCTCGAGCTTGAGAAGTTCTTTGAAGCGCTCTTGTGTATCGCAGAACAGCGGCCTCATTACGCCAACCTGCATAGTGGAATACCTGCGAAGCAAGCTGAGGCAGTCTTCAGCGTTGATTGGCTTAGCACGTAAAAGCCAGTTGACGTAGAGCAAAACCGTTCGGTCCAGCAAGGAAAGCCATTCTTTAGAGCGGAGATCCAAGTCGGTTTCGATATCAAGATTTGAAGCGGTGCGCACAAAGGTGATAAGGAGCTCTTCGTCCTTATTAAGGGTTGCACGGCGAAGGGTAGTGAGAAGCTCTCTCACCATGCAGTGCTTAACGAACTCCAGGCGATCAACTTTTACATCTTCCAAGTTCTTCAAGTCGTTAATCATGATGAAGAACCA
>JBJEKV010000122.1:0-3175 GCA_051878815.1 Anaerotardibacter sp.
CTTCGCTTGTTTCAAAACATTCGCCTTGAATATGAGGGCCAATGTACACATTGGCACCTGAGGCAAGAACTGCCTTGAACTTCTCAGCAGGAATTGAAGCGTGAGTGTCTTTATGCTTTTCCCATTCCCAATCAAGCATGCGCGTAAGCGTTTTTGCTGAAATGCAATTTTCAACACCACGCCATCCTGCATGAATAACGGCAACTAATCCGGTTGGGAGGACAATAATTACGGGAACGCAATCGGCAAAACAAAGAAGCCCCATCACTTGAGGCACTGCCAAGATAAGCGCATCAACACCTTCGTTTGCTTCCTGCTGTGCTTGATGTAAATCAGGCGAGTCAATGAGATATGAGACATCACCATGAACCTGGTTAGGAACTACTAATCCTGCCGAAGGTACGCCCAGCGCTTTCTTGAGTAAGGTTCGATTTTTTTCAACACAAGCCACGTCATCATTTACATGACTTCCTAGATTGAGCGAATCATACGAACCTTCGCTTACCCCTCCATGACGAGTGGTAAAACCAATGCGGATTCCCGTTTGAGCAAAGAGCGCTTCGTCCGTATAAAGGGAAATAGACGCAAAACGACCCTCGGCCAAAGTTGGTACTGGCAAATCGAGGGTCGACTTCATTTCAAACCTTAATAACTGATGACTACTGACGCTTCAAGAAATCTGGGATGTAGTCTTCGTCAGCAAAACGAGGGGTTGCTCCGCCATAGTTCTGCTGAGGCTGTGCGTATTTCTGCTGAGGAGCAGGATTGTTGTTGTAGTTGTAAGTGGTCTGCTGATTAGTAGTTGGAGCAAACATGTTGTCGCGACGGCCAAAGTCCATTGAAGACTGGGAAGCGTTTGCCTTAAAGCCGGTAGCAATAACAGTAATGCGGATATATTCACCCATCTCAGGATCAACAATCTGACCATAAATGATGTTTGCATTTTCATCAGCACAAGACTCAACAACGCGTGCTGCTTCATCAACTTCGGAAAGTGCCAAATCAGGGCCACCTGCAATAGAGAACAAAATGCGGGATGCGCCTGCAATAGAAGCCTCAAGCAAGTTAGAGTTGATAGCCTGCTGAGCTGCATCGAGTGCACGGGAATCACCGGAAGAAATACCGATACCCATCATTGCGGTACCTGCATCCTTCATAACAGTGCGGATGTCAGCGAAGTCCAAGTTGATTAAGCCAGGGATGGTAATAAGGTCGGTAACGCCCTGAATACCCTGACGAAGCGTATCGTCTGCGATACGGAATGCGTCGAGCATTGAAGTCTTCTTGTCAACAATCTCAAGCAAACGATCATTAGGGATAACAATCAAGGTGTCAACTTTCTGAGAAAGGAAGTCGATGCCCTGCTCAGCCTGATTACGACGAAGACGACCTTCGAAGCTAAATGGCTTAGTTACGATACCAACAGTCAAAGCGCCAATTTCTTCACGAGCAATCTCAGCAACAATTGGAGCTGCACCAGTACCAGTACCGCCACCTTCACCAGCGGTAACAAATACCATATCTGCATCGGCAAGAGCCTGACGAATTTCGTCACGAGACTCTTCAGCTGCCTGGCAACCAACCTCAGGGTTTGCACCAGCGCCTAAGCCGCGGGTAATTTCTTCACCAATATGAATAGTTTTATCAGCTTGGGAAAGCATAAGTGCCTGACGGTCAGTGTTAACAGCGATGAATTCAACGCCTTTAACACCAGCTTCAACCATGCGGTTTACCGCATTAGTTCCGCCGCCACCAACACCTACAACTTTAATAACTGCGAGATTATCAGAGCCATGAATCTGTTGCATTAGTTTGCTCGCTTTCGGATTGTTTTCATTTGTAGCCTGGGAGTATACGCGTTAGAACATATACGTTGTATATTCTACACAAGGTCAGAGCGATTGCAAAACAAAACACGTTTTATGCATATTAAAATGAGCGCCAAACTGGCTTATTAACTACGCGAACGTTTATGTATGCAATCTGATTTTCGTATTTACTAAGAAGCTCCAAGCAAACGCGTTCTTTATCGCGAATGTCGCTCGAGTCACCAAAAGCAATCTCAACACCATTCTTTAAGGTCAATGTTGTTGAGTCACTATTGGATGCTGTTACTGACTTAACCTGTTCTGATAGATCAGTTGATAAGCCATCAATAATACTGAGAGCATTAGAGACGTTTGCATTGGTGCAGAATTCTCCTGCAACAGGCGTAGTTCCATACGGAACACCCTTGATATTGAGCACCGTCTCAACGTCTTCGTAAATCTTTGACGCAACCGAAGCGGCTTCAGGGCTATCCTTTGCTGGAATCTTCATCAACCACATACCGTCAGAGGCAAGGGCCCATGTTTCAGTAGTGTCCGAATTATCAATTACTACGTCACAAACCGCACAGATTTCTCGCTCTTCAACCACAAGTTTTAAAACGTCAGGGAATTGACGTTCAATATGAGCATCGCGGATCCAAGGATCCTTTTTCAAGTTAGCCACAATCTCTGCTTCATTAATGTTGAGCAACGTCGAATTCTCAGGAATTGACGCAAGACTTGTCATTTCTTGATTGGTGAGATGCTCGCATCCTTCAACCGTAATAGATTTGATGCGATAGCTGTCTGAATTTACGAAGGTGTACGCAATGACGCCAACTATCAAAGCCAAAACGGCAATCACAATGGCAATTTTTCCTGCGAAGGGAATACGCTTTTTTGCTTGAGGTTGTGGCCTTCCTCCGTTTCCCACCACAGGCCTGCCTACTCTATCGTAAGAAGCCTGGTTGTAGCCAGAAGGATATGGTGGCACTTGATAGCCACTTACGGAAGAACCATTTGGCCTGCCTGAATGTGGCCTGCGCGATTGATTTCCCGAGAATCCGCCACCAGAAACATTTCGCGAAGAATAATTACTGCGCGAATAATCAGCAGCACTTGGAGTTCGCCTCTGAGCACCTTGATGAGGCAGGGAATTTCCCAAAGAAGGATTTTGTCCACCTCGGCCTTGGCGTGATGACTGAACGTAAGGACCTTGCGCCTTGCCAGCACCCTTTTTACCAGGCGTTTTTTGGCGTACGGAAGCGCTCGTGTAAGACGAGTTGCCAAATCCGCCTTTATAGCGCGATTGATTTGATATTTGAACTGAACGACCTTGAGAAGGACCCTTTTTTGGAGCCGCCCCT